>JBFMBH010000146.1 GCA_040755095.1 Thermodesulfobacteriota bacterium | reverse complement strand
CTGCGGCACCGCTGCCCATGCCTCCCGCCGACCCCGGCGACCCTCCCGGACCGGCGGCGCCCGCCGCCGAAACCGCGGGATCGAGACCGGCCGCCACGGGCAGCTCCGCAACCGGCGCCGCCAAGGCTTCCGGCAGAGCCGCCGCCACGGCCACCATTGGCGCCGCAGCCGGGGGCGCCTCTTCCCGGGGCGGCGCGGCTGGCGGACAGGGCTTCTTGGCGGACTGGGCCGCCGGGCGGGGCCGGGCGGGCCTTCGGGCTGGAGCCGGGGCCGGGGCCGGGGGCGGCATGGCTGGCCTGGCCGGCGGACTCACCTCGATTGCCGGCGGCGGCGGTGCTGGCGGCATGGCGGCCGCTGGTGGGGGCGGCTCGACCTCCGGCGGTGCCAGGGTGCACAGCTCCATCTCGATGACCTGGGCCGCCGGTATCGCAAAAGGGGTGCTGCTGCCGCGGTGGCTCGAGACCAGACAGAAGCCGGCCAGGTTGAGGAGCACCGAGCCCAGGAGCGCCCACGCGGTCTGGCCCCTCCCCCCGGCCTCTGGCCGGAGGTCAGGCACGGCCCCGCAGTTGGCATCATCCAGGCTCAGCATGGCTCCTCGTTCGCCCCCGCCCTGCTCGCGGCAGGGCTCTGGCCTGGCCAAATGCACAGCCTGTGCCAATCCCGAGTTGCGCGCTCTGATTCGGCCTGGAAAGCCCCGAGGCGGGCCGGCATGCAGATTCTGCACACCGGGATGCAGAATCTGCAGCTGGCTCACGGGGAGGAGATGGATGAGGAGCCAACGCAAAAGCGCGGGGACAAAGGACGGGGCCCGCCCTGGCCGGGGTGGCGCTGGATATTCGACAAGACGGACGCCAGGCTGGACACTTCGGTCCTGCAAGCGGGCGTACAGAGGGCGACGCATGCGTCGCCCCTACGGGGGGATCCATCGGCCGCCCTGGGCCCGGGGAAGGCCCCCGGCTCAGCAGGCGTCCGGCGGGAAGGCTACCACCTGGTCGATGCTGGCGGCGTCGGTCATGAGCATCACCAGGCGGTCGACGCCCAAGGCGATGCCGGCGGCCGGCGGCATGGCGGCCAGGTCAGCGAGGAAGCGCTCTGGCAAAGGGCCGGGATCGACCCCCTGCTGGCGCCAGGCCTCGGCCTCGGCCAGAAGGCGCCGGCGCTGCTCGTCCGGGTCACCAAGCTCCGAAAAGCCGTTGGCCAGCTCGCAGCCGGCGGCGTAGAGCTCGAAGCGCTCGGCGACCGCCGGGCAATCCGGCCGCAGGCGGGCCAGGGAGGCGAGGGCGGCGGGATAATCGTGCAGGAAGAGAGGCTGGTCAAGCCCCAGCCAGGGCTCCACCCGGTCGCACAACAGGCGGTCGAAGGTGCCGGCTGTCGCCGCCCGGCCGGCGCCGATGCCGGCCAGCTGCCGGAAGGCCTGCTCGACGGTCAGCCGGGGCCACGGTGGGGTGAGGTCGAGGAGGCGGCCGGCGAAGGGGAGGCGGGGGCCCAGGCCCAGGGTCTGGGCCACGGCCAGGAGGAGATCCTGGCAGTCGGCCATGAGGTCCTGGTAGCCGGCGCCCGCCCGGTACCATTCCAGGAGGGTCAATTCCGGCAGGTGCCGCTGGCCCCGCTCGCCGGCCCGGAAGGCGCGGGCGATCTGGAACAGGCGGGGATAGCCCCGGGCCAGGAGCCGCTTCATGCACTGCTCCGGCGAGGCCTGCAGGAAGCCGGCCCCGGCGGCCACCGGTGTCAGGTGCCGCTCGGGGATGATGGTGGGCAGAAGGATCGGGGTCTCCACCTCCAGGAAGCCCCGGGCGGTGAAGAAGGCGCGGATGGCGGCCAGGGTCGCCGCCCGCGCCCAAAGGCGGTCAGGGCTGGCCGGGGAGGCCAGGCCGCTCACCCCTTGACCCGGGTGACGTACTCGCCGGTGCGGGTGTCCACCTGGATCTTGTCGCCCTCGTTGACGAAGGGCGGCACCTGGATGACGGCGCCGGACTCCAGGGTCACCGGCTTGGTGTCGCTGCCGGTGGTGTCGCCCTTGGCCCAGGGCTCGGCCGTGGTGACCGTGAGGTTGACGAAGGTGGGCAGGGTGACGCCGATGGGCTTGGCGCCGTGCATGAGGATCTGCACCTCCAGGTTGTCGATCAGGAAGCGCCGGCCGTCCCCTACCTGCTCGGCGGTGAGGGCGATCTGCTCGTAGCTCCTGGTGTCCATGAAATGGAACTCGTCGCCCTGGGCGTAGAGGAACTGCATGGTGCGCTCGTCCAGGGGCGCTGGCTCGAACTTGTCGCCGGAGCGGAAGGTCCGGTCCAGCTGGTTGCCGGTGATCATGTTGCGCATCTTGGTCCGGTAGAGGGCCTGTCCCTTGCCCGGCTTCGAGAACTGGAACTCGGTGACGATATAAGGATCGCCGTCGATCTGGATCTTGAGACCTTTGCGCAGGTCTGATGCGGTGTACATCGCCTTTTTCTCCTTGCCCGAAAAATGGTCGCGAAAAACCCTGTTCCCGGCCGGCCGCTGGCCTAGGACAGGGTCACATCCAGGATCATCATCACCACGAAGCCCACCATGAGGCCGAAGGTGGCCGGCTTTTCGAAGCCTTTGCGGTGGGTCTCGGGGATGATCTCGTCGCTGATCACATAGAGCATGGCACCGGCCGCGCCCGCCAGGCCCCAGGGCAGGAGCGCGGCGGCCACCGACACGGCGCCGGCGCCCAGAACACCACCCACCGGCTCCACCAGGCCGGTGGCCAGGGCTACCAGCAGGGCATACCGGCGGGAATAGCCCTCGCTCACCAGGGCCACGGCCACCGCCAGCCCCTCGGGCATGTTCTGGAGCCCGATGCCCACGGCCAGGGACAGGCCGTTGCCCAGATCGCCGCCGCCAAAGCCCACCCCCACCGCCAGCCCCTCCGGGAAGTTGTGGAGGGTGATGGCGATGACAAAGAGCCAGATGCGGCGCAGGCGACTCGCCGCCACCCCCTCCCGGCCGGTGATGAAGTGCTCGTGGGGGAAGAACCGATCGCTCAGCCACAAAAAGACGCCGCCGGCCAGGATGCCCAGGCCGACCACCAGGGCCGCCAGGACCTCGCTGCCCCACAGGCCGCTGGCCGCCTCGATGCCCGGCGCCACCAGGGAAAAGGAGGTGGCGGCCAGCATCACCCCGGCGCCAAAGCCCAGCATGGTGTCCTGGAGCCTAAGCGAGATGGCGCGCACCACCAGAACCGGCAGGGCGCCTACCCCGGTGGCCACGCCGGCGGCCAGGCTGGCCACAGCACCGATGGCGAGAACCGAACAGCCAGCTGGCAGCACACCGGCATCCATAATCCCTCCTCCGGCAGCAGGTCTGGTCTTCCGGAGCCGAACCGTGATGGGAACGGGCTTTTTTACCACAAGGCCGGTGGCCCCGCCAGTG
This sequence comes from Thermodesulfobacteriota bacterium, assembly GCA_040755095.1. Lineage (NCBI taxonomy): Bacteria > Pseudomonadati > Thermodesulfobacteriota > Thermodesulfobacteriota bacterium. The sequence goes on along the minus strand of JBFMBH010000146.1, from coordinate 7,504 downwards.
CTATCCGGCGACGCGCCCGGGCCTCGCGGCGAAAAGGCGGGAAATCCGATTGCGCTTTTGGCAGGCTATGCTAAAAAAAGGGATTCTCGTCGCCGGCAGCCGGCGGCGTCCCTGACCATCGATCCCCTGCCGGGCCTTCGCGGCCCGCCCCCTGACCTCCCCATGCCCAACGATCCCAGCACCGCTGTTGCGAAAACCAGGACCAGGCGCCCCCGGCCGGCGGCCCTCACCGGCCCGGCCAAGGTGGAGGCGATACTCCAGGCTGCCGCCGCCAAGCAGGCCCAGGACGTGGTGGTCCTGGATCTGCGGGACGTCTCCAGCTTCACCGACTTCTTCATCATCATGAGCGGCCGCTCCACCACCCATGTCCAGGCCCTGGCCGAGGCCATCGAGGCCGGCCTGAAGGCCTGCCGGGTCAAGCCCCGGAACACGGAGGGGCTGCGGGACGCGGTCTGGGTGCTGGCTGACTATGGCGACGTGGTGGTGCACATCTTCTACAGCGAGACCCGGCAGTTCTATGACCTGGAAGGCCTGTGGCACGATGCCCCCCGGCTGGAGGTGACCCTGTGAGCGGGCCGGTGCCGGTGCTGCTCATGATCCTGGACGGCTGGGGCTGCGGCGCCGTTTGCCCGGACAACGCGGTGGCCTGCGCCCACACCCCCAACCTGGACCGGCTGGCCGCCCGCTATCCCCACACCACCCTCCTGGCCCACAACGGCGCCGTTGGCCTGCCGGAAGGCCAGATGGGCAACTCCGAGGTGGGGCACCTCAACATCGGCGCCGGCCGGGTGGTCTACCAGGACCTCACCCGCATCAACCGCGCCATCCGCCGGGGCGATTTCTTCACCAACCCGGTGCTGACCGCCGCCTGCCAGCGCGCCCGGGCCGCCGGCGGCCGGCTGCACCTCCTGGGCCTCGTCTCGGACGGCGGCGTGCACAGCCATCTCGACCACCTGCTGGCCCTGGTCCGGCTGGCCAAGGACGAGGGCCTGTCCGAGGTCTTCATCCACGCCTTCATGGACGGCCGGGACACGCCGCCGGCAAGCGGGGCCGGCCACCTGGCCAGCCTTCTCGCCGGCCTGGCCGAGCTGGGGACAGGCCAGGTGGCCACGGTCTGCGGCCGCTTCTATGCCATGGACCGGGACAACCGCTGGGAGCGGGTAGCCCAGGCCTGGGCCGCCCTGGTGGACGGCACGGGCCTGACCGCCGCCGATCCCCAGGCCGCCATCGCCGCGGCCTACCACCGGGGCGAGACCGACGAGTTCATCCGGCCGACGGTGATCGAGACGAACGGCCGGCCCCTGGCCGCCATCGGCGACCGGGACACGGTGCTCTTTTTCAACTTCCGGGCCGACCGTGCCCGGCAGCTCACCCGGGCCTTCGTGGCCCCGGATTTCGCCGGCTTTGCCATCCGCCGCCGGCCGGCCCTGACCGAGCTGGTCACCTTCACCGAGTATGACCGGGATCTGCCCCTGCCCGCCGCCTTCCCGCCCGTGGCCCTCAGCCGCATCCTGGGCGAGGAGATGAGCCGGCATGGCCTGGCCCAGCTCCGGATCGCCGAGACCGAGAAATACGCCCACGTCACCTACTTCTTCAACGGCGGCCGGGAGAAGCCCTTCCCGGGCGAGGACCGGCTGCTGGTCCTCTCTCCCCAGGAGGTGGCCACCTATGATCAGAAGCCGGAGATGAGCGCCCGGGAGGTCACCGAAGCCCTTCTGGCCAGGCTCGCCGAAAAGGACTACCACCTGGTGGTTCTGAACTTTGCCAACGGCGACATGGTGGGCCACACCGGCATCCTGGCGGCAGCGATCCGGGCGTGCGAGGCGGTGGACGCCTGCGCCGGCCAAGTGATCGCCGCCTGGCAGGCCAGGGGGGGCATCGCCATCATCACTGCCGACCACGGCAATGCCGAGCTGATGGCCGAGGAAGAGGGACACGCGCCCCACACCGCCCACACCACCAATCCGGTGCCCTTCATTCTGGTGAGCGACGCCCATGAGGGGCTGGGCCTGCGGACCGACGGCGCGCTCAAGGACATCGCCCCCACCATCCTGGCCCTGCAGGGCCTGCCGATCCCGGCGGAGATGGAAGGGCAGAGCCTGGTGGCTGGTGCCAGCGGCGCCGGGGTGGCAGGGGCAGCGTAGGGATGGACAGTATGGACAGCATGGACAGGATGGACACCAGGAGCCGGCCGGCAGCGCCTGGCCGCGCCATGCGCTACATCAGCACCCGGGGCGGGGTCGCCCCCATTCCCTTCTCCGAGGCCGTGCTCATGGGCCTGGCCACCGACGGCGGCCTGCTGTTGCCCACCGAGCTGCCGGAGGTGCCGGCGGCCACCCTCGCTGCCTGGCGCCAGGCGGACTATCCCACCCTGGCGGCGGCGGTGCTGGGGCTCTTTGCCACCGATCTGCCGGCTGCGGTGCTCCGGGATCTGGTCGACCGCTCCTACCGGGTCTTCCGGCATCCGGCGGTGACGCCGGTGGTGCCCTGCGGCGACCTCTTCATCCTGGAGCTCTTCCACGGCCCGACCCTGGCCTTCAAGGACGTGGCCCTGCAGCTCCTGGGGCATCTGTTCGAGCATCTTCTGGCCGAGCGCGGCGGCCGGCTCAACATCCTGGGCGCCACCTCCGGCGATACCGGCTCGGCCGCCATCCATGGGGTGCGGGGCCGGGAGCGCATCGCCATCTTCATCCTCCATCCCCAGGGACGGGTCAGCCGCATCCAGGAGCTGCAGATGACCACGGTCCTGGACGCCAATGTCCACAACATCGCGGTGAAGGGCACCTTCGACGACGGCCAGGCCATCGTCAAGGCCATCTTCGGCGACCTGGCCTTCAAGGAGCGCCACCAGCTGGGGGCCATCAACTCCATCAACTGGGCCCGGGTGCTGGCCCAGGTGGTGTACTATCTCTACGCGGCCTTCCGGGTCCAGGAAGAGACCGCGGCGGCAATGGTGGACTTTTCGGTGCCCACCGGCAACTTCGGGGACATCTTCGCCGGCCATCTGGCCCGGAAGCTGGCCGGCGGCGCCATCGGCCGCCTGATCCTCGCCACCAACGCCAACAACATCCTGGCCCGCTTCGTGCAAGAAGGCGTGTACGCCAAGGGCGTCGTGACCCCCACCATCAGCCCCTCCATGGACATCCAGGTGGCGTCGAACTTCGAGCGCTATCTCTATGATCTGCTGGACGAAGACCCCCGGGCGGTGACCGAGGCCCTGGCCGGCTTTGCCGCCCGCGGCAGCCTGGCCATCGATTCCCGGCGCCAGGAGCGGGTCCGCCAGGACTTTGCCGCCGCGGCGGTCAGCGAGGAGGAGACCCTGGCCACCATCCGAAAGACCTATGCCGGTCATGGATACCTCGTGGATCCCCACACCGCGGTGGGGGTGGCGGCCGGGCGCCGCTGCCGGCGGCCGGGGGTGCCCCTGGTCTGCCTGGCCACCGCCCACCCGGCCAAGTTCGGCGAGGCGGTCACCCGGGCCATCGGCGAGCCGCCGCCCATGCCGCCGGCCCTGGAGGGCCTTGCCGCCCTGCCCAGCCGCTGCCAGGTGCTGCCGGCCGACGCCGGGGCGGTGAAGGCCTTTCTGGCCGCGCGGGCCATCTGAGCTGACCATGGGCATGGATCTTGCCGAGCGCCTCCACCTCCTCCGGGCCACGGACATCTTCCAGGGCCTGACCCTGGAGGAGATGACCACCTTTGCCAAGGCCATGGAGGAGCTGCAGGCAGCGGATGGCACGGTGGTGGTCCAGGAGGGCGACCCCGGCCATGACATGTATATCCTGGTCAGCGGCCGGCTGCGGATCTTCAAGAACGCCCGCACCATCACCTTCATCGAGGCCGTGGACTACGTGGGCGAGATGGCTGTCCTGGAGGACAAGCCCCGCTCGGCCTCGGTGCAGGCGGTGGGCCCCTGCACCCTGCTGCGCATCACCGCCCAGCAGTTTCAGGATTTCCTGGCCCACCAGCCCCAGTCCCTGGTGGCCCTGATGCGGGGGCTGTCCCGCCGGGTACGCCGGGACACCGAGCAGCTGGCCGACGAGTTCGAGAAGGCCAATATCCTGGTCCATGACATGGCCAATGTCCTGTCCGGCTTCATCTACCTCGATGTCCTGGCCCGGGAGAGCCTGGAGCCGAGGCTGGCCGACTACGTCCGGCGGATGAAGAAGAGCCGCGACCATCTGGCGGAGATGATCCAGGAGGCCCTGGCCAATGCCAAGCGCCTCAAGCGTCCCCCCCCCAGCCAGGAGGTGGACCTGGTGGATCTGGTCCGGGATGTGGTGACCAGCGAGGTGGCGGTGCATCCCGATACCCGGGGCCGGCAGATCGAGGTGGTCGCCGAGCCGGTGCCGCCGGTGGCCTGCCACCCTTTGGACATCCGGCGGGTGGTCATGAACCTGCTCCTGAACGCGGCCCAGGCCAGCCCGGTGGGCACGCCCATCACGGTGGTGGTCCGGCCGGCCAGCGGCTGGACCGAGATCGAGGTCATCGACCGCGGTCCCGGGATCCCCGCCACCATCGTGGAGAAGATCTTCGAGCCCCACTTCACCACCAAGACCGGCGGCAACGGCCTGGGGCTGCCCTCCTGCCAGGCCATCATCCAGAGCTGCCGGGGGACGGTGAGCTTTGTCACCACCCCCGGGGCCGGCACCATCTTCACGGTCCGTCTGCCCTGGGATGGCACGCCGCCAGCCGACTGCCGGGGAGACGCCTGATGGTGCCCGCCGGCGAGGAGCGTCTGGACGCCGCCATGGCAGCCCACCGGGCCCAGGTGGAGGAGGCGGCCGCCTTTCTGGCGGAGCGGCTGCCCGTAGCGCCGGAGATCGTCATCGTCCTGGGCACCGGCCTGGGCGGCCTGGCGGACCGCATCCACGACCCGCTGGTCCTGCCCTATGCCGAAATCCCCCACTTCCCCCGGGCCACGGTGGCCAGTCACGCCGGGAATCTTCTGTGCGGCCTTCTGGCCGGCCGGCGGGTCGCGGCGCTGCAAGGCCGCTTCCACTTCTACGAGGGCTATTCCACCCGACTTCTGACCCTGCCCCTGCGGGTGCTGTCCCGGCTGGGCCCCCGGCTCCTCATTGTGGCCAACGCCGCCGGCGGCCTCAACCCGGCCTTCCGGCCCGGCACCATCATGATCATCCGGGACCATCTCAACCTCCTGGGCGAGAACCCCTTGCGGGGTCCCAACATCGATGCCTGGGGGCCCCGTTTCCCGGATCTGTCCCGGGCCTATGCCCCGGAACTCGTCGCCCTGGCCAGCCGGGCCGCGGCAACCCTGGCCTTGACAGAGGTCTCGTCCGGGGTCTATGTTGCCATTGCCGGCCCCAGCCTGGAAACCCCGGCCGAAACCCGCTTCCTGCGCCTGTGTGGCGCCGATGCGGTGGGCATGTCCACGGTGCCGGAGGTGATCGTCGCCCGCCACGCCGGCATGGCGGTTCTGGGGCTGTCGGTGATCGCCAACGTCAACGATCCGGACAACTTGGCGCCCATCCTCATCGAGGACGTGATCGCCGGGGCCCAGGCCGCCGAGTCCAAGCTGGTGGCCCTGGTGGAGGAAATCCTCACCACCCTGCCGCCATCCCCGGGGGAACCTGCCGATCAGGAGTCGAATCAGCATGGCTGATGCCCAGACCGGGGGAGCCAATCTCCTTGTCACTGCCCAGTATGTCCTGACCCAGGACGCTGGACGCACCCTGCTCAAGGACGCCGGGGTGGCGATCCGGGGCGACCGCATCGTGGAGCTGGGCCCGGTCGAGGCCCTGGCAGCCCGCTATCCGGAGGCCGAGCGCCTGCACCAGCCCGGGGGACTCATCATGCCCGGCCTGGTCAACACCCACACCCACGCCGCCATGGCCTGCTTCCGGGGACTGGCCGACGACCTGCCCCTCATGCGCTGGCTCGAGGACTACATCTTCCCGGTGGAGGCCACCCTGACCGGCGAGATGGTCCAGGCCTCGACCCTCCTGTCCTGCGCCGAAATGATCGCCAGCGGCACCACCTCCTTTTGCGACATGTACCTCTTCGCCCAGGAGGTGGCCCAGGCCGCCACGGTTGCCGGCATGCGGGCCTGGATCGGCGAGGTGCTCTACGACTTCCCGTCCCCCAACTACGGCCCGCCGGCGGCTGGCCTCCGCTATGCCGAGGAGCTTGTCACCGCCTTTGCCGGCCACCCCTTGATCACCGGCACCGTCGATCCCCATGCGGTCTACACCTGCTCCCCGGACCTGCTCAAGGCCTGCGGCGAGCTGGCAGCCCGCCACAACGCGCTCCTGGTGATCCATCTGTCCGAGACCGAGGACGAGGTGCGCCTGTGCCGGGAGCGCTACGGCACCACGCCGGTGCGGCATCTGGAGCGGCTGGGCCTGCTCAATGAGCGGCTGGTGGCCGACCACGGGGTGCTCCTGTCCGAGGCCGAGATCGAGCTTCTGGCGGCCCGCCAGGTCAAGGTGGCCCACTGCCCAACCAGCAACATGAAGCTGGCCTCCGGCGTCGCGCCGGTGCCGGCCCTCCTGGCCGCCGGGGTGACGGTGGGCCTGGGCACCGACGGCAGCGCCAGCAACAACGATGTGGATCTCCTGGACGAGATGGACCTGTGCGCCAAGCTGCACAAGGTGCAACAGCTGGACCCCACGGTCATGCCGGCGCCGGTGGTGGTGGACATGGCCACCCGGGGCGGCGCCACCCTGCTGGGGGCCCAGGACCGGATCGGCTCCCTGGAGCCGGGCAAGAAGGCCGACCTCATCGTCCTGGACTTCGACCAGCCGCATCTGGTGCCCCTGTACAACATCCCATCGCACCTGGTCTACGCCGCCCGGGGCAGCGATGTGGTGCACTCGGTGATCGACGGCCGCATCGTCATGCGCCATCGCCAGCTGACCACCGTGGATCTTGCGGCCATCATCGACCAGGTCCGTGGCATCTCCCGGCAAATCCGGAAGATCGTCTCGGGCTAAGGAGGTTGACCATGTTCGGTCTGGGCATCCAGGAGCTCATCATCATCATGATCATCGTCGTGCTCATCTTCGGCGCCGGCAAGCTGCCGGAGCTCGGGGCCGGCATCGGCAAGGGCATCAAGAATTTCAAAAAGTCCATGAAGGACGAGGACGAGGTCAAGGCCATCGACCAGGAAGACAAGAAGGTCGACTGATCTTGTGGAGGGAAGAACATGTTTGGACTGGGCATGCCGGAGCTGGTCGTTGTCCTGGGTATCGGCTTTCTGCTTTTCGGCGCCAAGAAGCTGCCGGAGCTGGGCTCCGGGCTGGGCAAGGCCATCGGCTCCTTCAAGAAGGGTATCCAGGATGTGGAGCAGGAGCCCCCCAAGCTGGTGGCAGAGGAAAAACCGAAGCTCGACCCCAGCCCCTGACCCCTCCCCTTCCCGGCCCTGCCGCCTCGCCCCGGCTGGTCGGCCCCACCGGCCGCCGGCCGACAGCCGCGCCAGCCAACCGCTGTGCAGCCTTTCGATCTCGTCAAGCTCCCCCCCCAAACCAACTGCCGCCTCTGCGGCCCC
>JBFMBH010000145.1 GCA_040755095.1 Thermodesulfobacteriota bacterium | reverse complement strand
CAGCCCCGGCACCAGGGCCAGCAGCAGGCCCGCTGTGGCCAGACGGCAGGTCCGGCGGGGAGACGTCACCGGCGAGGTGGCTTTTCCATTCAAGGTCTTTTCCCTGCTCCTCCCGCGGCCCATGGCTCGGGCCAAGGGGCGATCTTCAGCCTCCGGAGGCCTGACCATGCTCATTGTCATGAAACGGGATGCCAGCCCGACCGAGGTCGAGGCGGTCCTGGCCCGGGTGCGGGCCCTGGGCTTCACCCCGCAGCCCATCCCCGGGCCAAGCCGCACCGCCATCGGCGTACTCGGTAACCAGGGCTACGTGGACGAGGACCCCTTCCGGGAGCTGTCCGGCATCCGGGAGCTCATCCATGTCTCCAAGCCCTACAAGCTGGTGAGCCGGGACTTCCACCCCGGCGACACCGTGGTCGCGGTGGGCGGGGTGCGGGTGGGCTGGGGGGAGGCACCGGTCCTCATCGCCGGCCCTTGCGCGGTGGAGAACGAGGCCCAGATCGAGGCCGCGGCCGACCTGGCCAGGGCCGGCGGGGCGCAGTTCCTGCGGGGTGGCGCCTTCAAGCCCCGCACCGGCCCCCACACCTTCCAGGGCCTGGGCTACGCCGGCCTCACCATGCTGGCCGCGGCCGGGCGCCGGGTGGGGCTGCCGGTGGTCACCGAGGTGATGCGCATCGACCAGCTGGAGAAGGTGGCGGCTCTGGCCGACTGCCTGCAGATCGGCGCCCGCAACATGCAGAACTTCGACCTCCTGAAGGAGGTGGGCAAGCTCAACCGGCCGGTGCTCCTCAAAAGGGGGATGAGCGCCACCCTGGAGGAGTTGCTGGCCGCCGCCGAGTACATCCTGGCGGAAGGCAACGGCCAGGTCATCCTCTGCGAGCGGGGCATCCGCACCTTCGAGCGGGCCTTGCGCAACACCCTGGATCTGGGCGTGGTGCCCTATCTGCGGCAGCAGACCCATCTGCCGGTGGTGGTGGATCCCAGCCATGCCCTGGGCCGCCGGGACCTGGTACCGCCCATGGCCGCTGCCAGCCTGGTGGTGGGAGCGGCCGGCGTGATGGTGGAGGTGCATCCCGATCCCAGCCGCGCCCTGTGCGACGGCCCCCAGTCCCTGGATCCGGCCGGCTTCCGGACCCTGGCCCGGGAGCTGGGTGAGATCGCCGCCCTTTTGCGCCCCGGCCTCACACCTCCACCAGGGTGACGCCGGTGATGTCCGGGTGGTCCCGGAGGGTCTGGATGGCGGCCGGCGGCACTTGGCCGTCCACCGCCACCAGGGACATGGCCATGCCGGTGGCTTGCCGCCGGGACAGGTGCATGTCGGCGATGTTCACCCCGGCCCGGCCCAGGGTGGTGCCGATGATGCCGATCACCCCTGGCCGGTCGTGGTTGGTGACCAGGAGCATGGTGCCGGCCAGGGGCGCCTCGATGAGATGCTCGCCCACCCGCACGATCCGGCAGCCCCGCTCCGGCAGCACGGTGCCGGCCACCAGCATCTCGCCCCGGTCGGTGCCTGCCGACAGGGTAACCAGGCTCGCGTAGCCCAGCCGTTCCGAGGTGAAGCTCTCCTGGACCGCGATTCCCCGCTCCCGCATGCGCACCGGCGCACTCACCAGATTGACCCCCTCGGCCATGACCCGGGTCAGAAGTCCGGCCAGGGCCGCCTGGCTGACCGGCGCCCGCTCCAGATCCACCACCTCGCCGCCATAGGCGATGCCCACCTGCCGGAGCGAGCCGGGCAGGCACTGGGCCAGGAAGGCCCCCAGCCGCTGGGCCAGGTCCATGAACGGGGTCAGGCGCTCCTGCATGGCCGGTGGCACGGATGGGGCGTTGACGGCATTGGTGACCACCCCCTGCTGGAAATAGGCCACCAGCTGCTGGGCCAGGGCCACCGCCACATTCACCTGGGCCTGCTCGCTGGAAGCCCCCAGGTGCGGGGTCAGGACCACCTGCTCCAGTCCCAAGAGGGGGCTGTCGCCGGGCGGCTCCTGGGCAAAGACGTCCAGGGCGGCGCCGGCCAGCCGCCCTTCCTGCAGGGCCTCGGCCAGGGCCGCCTCGTCCACCAGCCCCCCCCGGGCGCAGTTGATGAGCCGAGCGCTGGGCTTCATCCGGGCCAGGGCGGCCCGGTCGATCAGGCCGTTGGTCTCTCGCGTGAGCGGCGTGTGCAGGCTGACGAAATCGGCCCTGGCCAGGAGGTCGGCCAGGGGCACCAACTCCACCCCCAGCCGGCCGGCACTCTCCGGGGTCAGGTAGGGATCGGCGGCCAGGACCCGCATGCCGAAGCTGACCGCCCGGGCCGCGACGAGGCTGCCGATACGGCCCAGCCCGACCAGGCCCAGGATCTGACCATACAGCTCGGTGCCGATGAAGCGGGATTTCTCCCAGTGGCCGGCCCGGAGGCTGCAATCCGCCCGGGCCACGTGGCGCGCCAGGGCCAGCATCAGGGCGAAGGTGTGCTCGGCAGCGGCCATGGCGTTGGCGCCGGGGGTGTTCATCACCAGCACCCCCCGGGCGGTGGCGGCCGGGACATCGATGTTGTCCACCCCGGTGCCGGCCCGGCCCACCACCTGCAGCTGGCGGCCGGCGGCCAGCACCTCGCCATCCACCCGGGTGTGGCTGCGGACGATGAGGCCGTCGGCATCCGCGATGCGGGCCAGGAGCTCCGGCCGAGCCAGCCGGTCATGGACCTCGATGGCCGCCGCGGGCATCGTCTCCAGGATGGCCCGTCCCTCCGCGCGCAGGCCGTCGCTGATCAGGATCTTCATGGCATCTCCCCCTGGCGCTGCCTGGGGATGACTTCCGGCCCCAGGCAGTCCCGGACCAGCCGGGCCAGATCCGGCGTGGTGAAAGGCTTGAGGATGAAGCCCCGGATGCCCAGGAGGCGTGCGGCCTCGGCGTTGATGGCGCTGGAGTATCCGGTGCACAGGATGATGGGCAGGCTCGGTCGCAGCCGGAGGAGGCTCCTGGCCAGCTCGGCGCCGGTGAGGCCGGGCATGGTCTGGTCCGTGATGACCAGGTCGAAGGACTCCGGCTCCCGGCAGAAGAGCTCCAGAGCCTCCTGGCCGTCGGTGGCCACGCTCACCCGGTAGCCCAGCCGCTCCAGGGTCCGCTGGCCGACCTTGACCAGACTGGGGTCGTCGTCCACGACCAGGAGCCGCTCGTGGCCGCGGGGCAACGGGCCGCTGGCGGCGGGCACCGCAGCCGGCGGCTGCTCGATCGCCGGCACCAGGATCCGGAAGGTGCTGCCATGGTCAGGCTCACTCTCCACCCGGATGCTGCCGCCCAGACCGCGAACAATGCCCAGCACCACCGACAGCCCCAGACCGGTGCCTCGGCCCACCCCCTTGGTGGTGAAGTAGGGATCGAAGATCCGCTCCCGGATCCTGGGCTCGATGCCGCAGCCGGTATCCGTGACCGCCAGCTCCACATAGGGCCTGGCGGCCCCCCCTTCCTCGGCGGCCAGCTCGGTTCTGGTCAGCCGCACCTCCAGGACCCCACCCCGCTCCTCCATGGCGTGGAAGGCGTTGGTGGCCAGGTTCATGAGCACCTGCTCGAACTGGCTGGGATCGGCAAGAATGGTGCCCGCCGCCGGATCGATCCGGGAACGGATCTCGATGGTGGAGGGGATGGTGGCCCGCAAGAGCTTCAGGGCCTCCTTGACCAGCGGCACCGGATTGAACGGGATCCGCTCCTGTTCGGCCTGCCGGCCGAAGGCCAGGATCTGCTTGACCAGATCCCGGGCCTTGTGCCCGGAGCTGACCACCGCCTGCAGGTATTCCCGCTGCGGCCCCTCGTCCGGAGCGAAGCCCATGGCCAGCTCGGCAAAGCCCAGGATGGCCGCCAAGAGGTTGTTGAAGTCATGGGCGATGCCACCGGCCAGGGTGCCAAGGGCCTCCATCTTCTGGGCCTGCCGCAGCTGGGCTGCCAGCTGCCGCTCCGCGGTGACGTCCCGGACCACTGCCTGGAAGCAGGCCGGGCCGGACTGACGCTGGCTGGCGGTGATGAGGCAATCGAGGAGCGTGCCGTCCTGGCGGCGCAGGGTGCAGGGCCAGTCCCGCACCCCGCCCGCCACCGCCAGGCTGGCCTCGAAGCGGGCCATCTCGGCAGGCCTGGCGAAGATGCTGGCCACCGGCGTCCCGGCCAACTGCGCCGGCGAGCAGCCCACCAGGGTGTGCATGGCCGGATTGGCCATGAAGAAACGGCCGTTTGCGGCCAGGAAGATGGCGTCCCGGGAGTCGTCGAACAGGGAGCGGTACCGCTCCTCGCTCTCCTGGAGGCTTTCCCGGTCGCGGCGTTGGCGCAAGGCCAGCGCCGCCAGGTCAGCGAAGGCGGCTGCCACCCGGAGGTCGCCGGCGGTGAAGCCTCCGGGCTTGTTGGCCAGACCCATGACGCCCAGGGCTCGGCCGCCGACGTTCAAGGGCGCAAACAGCACGTTGTCCAACGGCACATGGCCGGCAGGAAGGAAGGCCTGCCAGCGGCTGGCGGCGAAATCGTTCTCCAGGATCGGCTGACCGGAGCGGTAGGCCTCGGCCCTGAGGCCGCGAATCGGCATCGGCAGCTCCGGATCCACGGCGCAGGCCCGGTCGCCGGCCTCCAGGAACAGCACCTCGTTCTCCCCGCCGTCGGCGGACAGGAGGGCCACGTAGCCGGAAGAGGAGCCCACCAGACGGGAGCAGTGATCGAAGATCATCCGGGCGGTGGTGGCAAAGTCGGTGTCCTCGAGCACTGCCCGGGCACAAGCCAGGAGGGCCTCGTTGAGGGCCGCCCGCGGCCGGCCGGGGGCGGCCGGCGCCTTCCCCTTCTCTGGGCTGGCGGCAGCGGTGGCGCGGTCAGGCTTCTTCATGGCAGGAGACCAGGCAGCCGCCCCCAGTGGGCGTTGTCGTGAAGCGCACCGGCAGGAAGCGCTCGATGAGCGCCCGGTTGGTCTCGGCGTGCAGACTCAAGGGGCCGGTAGCAAACGAGCCCTGGCCAGCCAGCCCCAGGTAGAGGAGGAGCTGGTCGGCCAGATGCGCCTCCACCGGCCAGCCGGCCTGGGCATGGGCATCGGCCGCAGCCAGGGCCTCGGCGGCCACCGCCTCCGCCGGTCGGCCCCGGACGCCGAAGGCGGTGCAGACCGCCGACAGCTCTCCGAAGGCATCGGCCACCATGACGACATTGGCCGGCTGCCGGCCCGGCAGCTGCCGGACGATCACCGCGGCCGCCGTCATGGCTGCGCCCGCCGCCAGCACCTGCGCTTCCCTCTGGGCCACATGGGCCGGCAGCCCCTGGGACAGGACGAGGGCTTGCCGCCGGCTCCGGGCTGGCCGGACAACCAGGCCCAGGGCAGCAGCCGGCTGGCGGGGCTCTGTCCGGCAGCGGATACGGCCGCCCCCCTCCGGGTAGAAGCCGTGGCGCTCCAGGGTCAACGTGGCCCGGCAGCCCATGGTGGCCAGGACCGGCAGGAAGCTTTGCTCCAGGAACTCCACCGGCGGCGCCAGGGGGTTGTGGGTGCCGCCCTCCACGGTCACCTGGGAGGACCCGTGAGCCCCGAAAAGGATCGGCAGCACGGTCTGCAGCACCAGGGTGGTGGAGCCGGCGGTGCCCACCGCCCAGTGGTGATCACCGGCCGCGGGCGGCTGGCGCGGCTCGAACCGCAATCGCCGGCTGTCCGGCTCGGCGCCCTGGAGCCGGGCACCGCACAGCCGGGCCGCCGCCTGCACCGCAGTCAGATGCTGGCGCCGCAAGCCGGGCCTGGTCCGGTTGCCTCGGATGTTGTCGATGGTGAAGGCCTGACCGGTGAGTGCCGCCAGAGACAGGGCGGTGCGCAGCACCTGACCGCCTCCTTCCCCCATGGTGCCATCGATGACCAGCACGATGCCGCCTCCTCGGGCATTGTGAACGTTTCGTCCATCATAGGCACAGGAGAGGCTGCACTGCAAGGACCGGGGGTTGACGGCCGGCAGCGGCGGATGATAGTGGTCATCCTGCAATCCACGCACAGGGAGGCTTGCCATGGAGATCTTTCTTGCCGGTGGCACCGGCTTTATCGGCCAGGCCCTGGCCCGGCATCTGGCGGCTGCCGGCCATCAGCTGACCGCCCTGGTGCGCCATCCGGACAAGGCCCGCCTGCTGCCGGCCGGCACGCGGATCGTGGCCGGCACCCCTTTGCGGGCCGGTCCCTGGGTGGCGGATCTCAACCGGGCCGACGCAGTGGTGAACCTGACCGGCCGCAGCATCTTCGCCCGCTGGAGCGAGCCGGTGAAGGCCGAGATCCGGGCCAGCCGGCTGCAATCGACCCGCTCCCTGGTGCAGGCCATCGACCCCGGCCGGGGTGCCCGGATGGTCCTGGTCAATGCCAGCGCGGTCGGCTACTACGGCGTGGCGCCGGCGGGGGTCTGCCGGGAGGACAGCCCGCCCGGGGATGACTTTCTGGCCCGGGTCTGTGTCGAGTGGGAGGCGGCAGCCAGAGAGGCGGCGGCCAAGGGCGTGCGGGTGCTCCTGGCGCGATTCGGGGTGGTGCTGGGCCGGGACGGCGGGGCCTTGGCCGCCATGCGGCCCGCCTTCCGCCTGGGCCTGGGCGGCCGGCTCGGCTCCGGAGACCAGCCCTTTGCCTGGATCCACCTCTCCGATCTCACGGCGGCCATCGCCTTCATGCTGGCCACCCCGGCCCTCGCCGGGCCGGTGAACCTGGTGGCCCCCCAGGAGGTGACGAACCGGCAGCTGACCGTCACCCTGGCGCGGCTCCTGGGCCGGCCGGCGGCCCTGCCGGTGCCCGCCGCCATCCTGCGCCTGGCTCTTGGCGAGCTGGGAGGCCTCCTCCTGGGCGGCGGCCGGGTCCGGCCCGGAGCCCTGATCGAGCACGGCTTCCTCTTCCGGTTCCCGGAGCTGGAGGGGGCGCTGGCGGACCTGGTGGCCGGCCGCTGATGGGCGTGACCCCACCCTTCCGGCCGCCCCAGCGAATAGCGAGCCCGGAATGTCCAACCGCCCAAAGGGACAGGAAGAACTGATCGAAAACGTCACCTGCCGGTCCCTTCCGCCTTCGATATTCCGTGTTGGACATTCTGCCGTTCGCCTTCGGGATTACTGCTCCAGGGTAAAGCGGGCGGCCACCCCGGCGGTGGCGAAGTGGGCCAGCACCGCCTTGAGGTCCGCCAGGCTGGCCACCGTGAAGTCCACCCGCCAGGCGGCCGTGCCCGGTGCTTCCGGCGACAAAGCCTGAGCCCGCTCCACGATCCACAGCGGCGGCGCCTCGGACAGGACGTAGAGGATCCACTTGGCGCTGGCGCCGGTGAGCACGATCCGCTGGGGCTTGGGCACCGGCGTCTCCTTGAGCCGCCAGCGCAGCTCCACCACGTCTTCCCGCCGCATCTTGAGATCCCGGAACTTGCCGCAATCCCGCCGGTGCACCGACAGGCCCCGCTCCGAGACCAGGCCGAGAAGACCGCGCTCCACCGGCAGCGGGTGGCAGCAGGCGGACAGCTTGACGCTCACCGGGTCCAGGGTGGCGAGTTGGAACTGGTTGAAGGCGCCGGTGGGTGGCTCCAGGGCCCGGCGGCCCGCCCAGAGCCCGTGCTGGATCTCCCACATGATCTCCCGCAGGCCCAGCCGGCCCTCCCCCACCCCCTGGTAGAGATCGTCCAGGCCGGCCACCTGGAAGTACTCCAGCAGGAAGATCATGCCCTCCCTTTCCAGGACCTCTTGCGGCACCCCATAGCGCCGGAGCTCCTGGCGGACGATCGCTCGCCCCAGCTCCCGGCTGGTGGCGGTGCGGCGGCTGCGGACGATCTTGGCCAGCACGGCCCGGGCCCGGGCCGTACGGCAGCGGGTGAGGATCTCCGGGTCGAAGGGCGCCGGCCTCTCATGGCAGACGATCTCGATCCGGTCGCCGTCGGCCAGCACGTGATCCACCTCCACCCGCTGGCCACCGATCACCCCATGGGAGCATCGCTCGCCGATCTCGGTGTGGATCTGGAAGGCGAAGTCCAGAACCGTGCTTTCCTTGGGCAGCCACTTCTGGTCGCCTTTGGGGGTGAAGGTGCAGATCTCCTTGCGGTCGGTGGCCTGGATGATCTCCCGGTAGGAAAGCTCACCCTCCTGCCCCATGACGTCGAACATCTCCCGGAGCTGGCTCTCGAAGGCCTTGAGGTTCCGGCCGTCCGGGGTCCAGCGGGAAAGGATGCCGATGCGGTAGGCCTCGGCCATGCGGCGGGTGCGGAACTTGAAAAGATAGGTTCGGCCCCAGATGTTGGCGCGGCTGTGCAGGCTCTGGTAGCCGGAGGGCTTCTGGTTGGCGATGTAGTCCCGGATCGAGGTGGGGATGGGCGGAAAGGTGAGGTTCACCACCCCCAGGGCGCGGTAGCAGGCGGGACGGTCATTGACCAGCACGATGAGCTCGACGGCGCCGTCGATCTCGGACCGCAAACGGCGGCCCACCGGATCGTAGTAGGCCCCCAGGCCCTTGGGTCGCACCTCCACCCGCCCCTCCAGCCAGACCCGCCGCATCTCCTCGTCCAGCATCCGCTTGATGGCCTGGACCTCCGGGTCGCTGGGCAGGCTGCCGATATGGGCCAGGAGCCGCTGGGCCTTGCTGGGGAACTTGTGCACCAGGGCGTGGTGAAAGAGCTCCCGCTTCAGCTCGTAGAGGCCCATGAGCTTGGCGATGGGGGCATAGATGTCCAGAGTCTCTTCGGCGATCTTCTGGCGCTTGTCCTGGCGGAGGCTGTCCAGGGTGCGCATGTTGTGCAGCCGATCAGCCAGCTTGACCAGCATCACCTCGATGCGGCTGGCCGCCTCGGCAAAGATCTTGCGATGCACCCGCTTGCGGGCGGTCTGCCGGTCGCCGGTGAGGTCCGGCAGCTTGGTGCAGGCATCGACGATGCCCGCCACCTGGGGACCGAACTCTTCGGTGAGGGAGGCCACGGTGACCAGCTCCGGCACATCCTCCACGGTGTCGTGCAAGAGGGCCGCCGCCAGCACCGCCTGGTCCTTGACCCCCATGTCCCGGACCAGGATCTCGGCCACCGCGCACGGGTGGCTGATGTACGGCTCCCCGGAGCGGCGGCGCTGATCGGCATGGACCCGGGCCGCGAACTCCAGGGCCCGCCAGAAGAGATCGCCGCCTTCCTGGCCGGGCCCGAGCAGCTCCTGCAGGCGGCTGCTGTAGGTCGACAGGTCGAAGGTCGGCGCCGGGCGCTCCCGGCGGCCGTTGGCGCGGCTGCCGGCGCCCGGAAGGGCAGGTCGGACGGTCACGGCTGGGATCCCGGAGACGGCTGCGGCCTTCTGCCGTTGGCGGTCAGGCGCTCCCGCAGCAGGGGAAAGAGGCTGGCGTCGGTGTGGGGAATGAACAGGGAGGCCACGTACTGCTCCTTGAAGGCTGGCACCTCGGAAAGCTCAAAGCTGGTCATCCGGCGCACCACCGCCCGCACGTCCCGCCGGATATGGTTGGACACCGCGCTCATCCGCGCCCCCAAGAGAGAGCCGTTGCCGACATAGAGCACCTTGGCCGGCTCCACCTCCGGCAAGAGACCGATGCTCATGGCGGAGCTGAGGTCAAGGTAGGAGCCGAAGGCGCCGGCCAGGATGATCTGGTCGAGATCGGTGACCGCAAGGCCCACCTCGGCCAGGAGGGTGGTGACGCCGGCGTAGATGGCCGCCTTGGCCCGCAGGAAGTTCTGGATATCCACCTCGGTGAGGACGATGTCCCGGTCGGTGCCGCTCTCCGCCTGCCAGGCGAGAACGTATTCGAAGCCGCTACGGCCCAGTCGCAGGCGGGGACTCTGGCGGTTGCGGTCGAAGCGGCCCTTCTGGTCGATGATCCCATGCTCGAACAGGGTGGCCACCAGGATGAGGAGGCCGGAGCCGCAGATGCCCCGGGGCGGCCGGCGATCGATGGTGCGGTTCATGGGCTCCAGGGTGACCGGATTGATGCGGAAATCGTCGATCGCGCCGGTGGCGGCCCGCATGCCGTGGGTGATGCCCCCGCCTTCGAAGGCCGGCCCGGCGGAGCAGGCGGCGCAGGCCAGCCAGTCCCGGTTGCCGATGACGATCTCGGCGTTGGTGCCGATGTCGATGAAGAGGGTGAGGGCCTCGGTGCGGTACATCCCCGAGCCCATGACCCCGGCGACAATATCGCCGCCAACATAGCTGGAGATGGCGGGATACGCCAGGACCACGGCATGGGCGGCCAGGGCCAGGCCCAGATCCGAGGCACGGATGGGCGCGAACAGGGTGGAGACCGGCACATAGGGGGCGCGGCGGATGTTGTGGGGCTCCAGCCCGAGGAAGAGGTGGGTCATGGTGGTGTTGCCGGCCACGGTGATGGCGTCGATCTCGTCCCGATCGACGGCGGCCTCCTCCAGAAGCCGGCCGATGATGCCGTTCACGGTGCCCACCACCAGCTTCTGCATGGTATCCAGGCCGCCCGGCCGCTCGGCGTAAATGATCCGGGAGATGACGTCCTCGCCGTAGCCGATCTGGCTGTTGTAGTCGCCGGCCTCCGCCCGGACTTGGCCGTTGTGCAGGTCGATGACCTGGCCCTGGATGGTGGTGGTGCCGATGTCCACCGCCAGGGCGAAGGCCCGGTGGCTCCAGTTGCCCGCCTGGACGTTCACCACATGGGTACGGGCAACCCGGTTGACCGGCCGGCCCAGGGTGGCGGTGACCAGGAAGTCCTTCTCCCGCATCACCCGCCTAAGCTTGCGCAGCACCGGCAGGCCGATGAGGAGCCGGCGCTCGCCGTACTGCTCTGCCAGGCCCCGCACCAGCCGGCCGGCATCCGCCGTGTTGTCCCCGGCTGCGGGCGGCGGCAGCTCCAGGCAGACCTTCTCCACCGGCGGCAGGAAGATGCCCTCCTCCCGCAGCTCCTCCAGATCCACCCGGCAGACCTGGGCCCGATGCCGGCTGCCGGCAGGCACCAGCACGGCGCCCGCCGCCAGGCCCGACTCCTGGGGGATGCGGATGGTGCAGTCGCTAAGCG
>JBFMBH010000144.1 GCA_040755095.1 Thermodesulfobacteriota bacterium | reverse complement strand
GTCCATCGCCGTGAGAACATTGGCCGCGGCCTTCTTGCTCAAATCCTGCGCGACTGTGAAATGACCATCAACGAGCTCCAGGGGGCTCTGTGAGCTCCATCCGCGGCAGGAATCGCCGAACAACCCTGTCGAGATCGGCGTCGAGGAACTGGCTGGGGCGCCCTGCGGCACGATCATTGGCCGGCGGAGGGGTGTCTTCATGACTTCCGTACGGGGCCCTGCCGCCCACTGGCCTGCGGCTCTCTTGGCGGCCGGGGTGGTCGGGCTCGACCAGCTGACCAAGATCATGGTCCTGGCCGGCCTGCCGGTGGGCGGCCGGCGGCCGATCATTCCTGGATTCTTCGACCTGGTGCATGCCCGGAACACCGGGGCGGCCTTCAGCCTGTTGGCGGGCGAGGCCAGCCCCTGGCGCCAGGCCTTTTTCGTGGCCGTGGCCCTGGTGGCCCTGGTGGTCCTGGGGATCTGGTACCGGCAGCTGGCTGCCGGCGAGCGGCTGACCCGGCTGGCCATCGCCCTGGTGGCTGGCGGGGCGGTGGGCAATCTCATCGACCGGCTGCGGCTGGGCCAGGTGGTGGATTTTCTGGACGTCTTCCTGGGGCAGGCCCACTGGCCGGCCTTCAATATCGCCGATTCGGCAATCACCGTGGGGGTAGGCCTCCTCTTCCTGGCCCAGTTTGCCGGCCGGAGGGGTTGAGGCTGCCGGCGGCTCGGCCCAGGCCGAGAGGGGCCGCCGGTGCACAGACAACGACCTGGGGGCGCCCGAGCCGGCGCCGGGAGCGAGAAGGAGAACAGGCGTTATGGCCAAGGACGAGCTGCGCTATTCAGAGGATCATTGTTGGGCCCGGCAGGAGGACGATGGCAGCGTGGTGATCGGGCTCACCGAGTGGGCGCCGGTTTTTCAGAACCGGCTGCTGCGGGTGGACCTGCCGGCAGTGGGCGAGGAGATTGTCCGGGACGAGGAGTGCGGTGATATCGAGGCCTCTCACACGGTCCACGACATCGTCGCCCCGCTTTCCGGCACCGTGACCGAGATCAACGAGGAGATCCTGGAAAGTCCGGTGCTCCTGGCGGACGACCCCATGGACGAGGGCTGGCTGTTCGCCATCCGGCCCGCGGAGCTGTCCCAGTGGCGGGACCTGCTCACCTACGCCCAGTACAAAGAGCTGCGGGACGAGTACGAGGAGGAAGAAGAGGAGGAGGAGGAAGAGGAAGGCGAGGACGAGCTCTACGACGACTATGACGACTGATCATGGCACCTCCGGTCGGCCATGAAGGAGAAAGGGACGGTTATGGCTATTGAGCAGGGCCGCAGAATCGCGGTGCTCTTTCCGGGTCAGGGATCCCAGCATGTGGGCATGGGGCAGGATTTCCTGGCCAGCCGGCCGGGAGCCCGGCAGATCATGGAGGAGGCCGGCGCCATCGCCGGTCTGCCCCTGGAGTCATTGTGCTGCACAGGTCCCCTGGAGGCCTTGACCGAGCTGGCCAACGTTCAGCCGGCGATCACGGCGGTGAATCTCATCTGCTGGCAGGCGCTGGCCGAGGCAGGCGTCCATCCGGCCTTTGTCTGCGGCCACTCCCTGGGGGAGTACAGCGCGTTGTGTGCCGCCGGGGTGCTGTCTGTCGCCGACACCTTCCGCCTGGTCACCGCTCGGGGCCGCCTCATGCAGCGGGAGGCGGATCGCCAGCCCGGCGGCATGGCGGCGGTACTGGGCCTGACCGTGGCCGAGCTGGAGGCGAGGATGAACGGCTGGGCCGGCCCGGGGATCGTCACGGTGGCCAACCACAACTCCGAACGGCAGATCGTGGTGTCCGGCGGCGCCGATGCGGTGGCCGAGGCCGGCCGCCGGCTGGGCGGACCGGGGGTGAAGGTCGTGCCGCTCAAGGTGGCGGGGGCCATGCACAGCCCCCTCATGGCCGGGATGGTGGCGGATTTTGCCGAGCTTCTGGCCGCGACGCCGGTGGCGCCGCCTGCCACGGCGGTGCTCTTCAACGTCAGCGCCGGTCCGGAGGCCGATCCTGCGGCCATCCGGGCGATCATGGCGCAGCAGATCGTCAGCCGGGTGCGCTGGCTGGAGATCATGGAGCAGCTCTCGGCCGCTGGGGTGGACGCGGTGATCGAGGTCGGGCCGAAGACGGTGCTCAGCAATCTCTGGCGCAAGAGCATGCCCAAGGGGTGCCCGTGTCAGGTCCTGCAGGTGGAGGACCAGGCGTCCCTGGCCCGCTGTCTGGAGGCCCTGGCGGCAAGAGGGGAGGGATGATCGCCTTTGATCTGGCCTGCGCCTGCGGCTGTCTCTTCGAGGGCTGGTTTCCCAGCCGGGAGGCGTGCGACCAGCAGATGCAGGCGGGCGAGCTCGCCTGCCCGGCCTGTGGCAGCAGCCAGGTGCGGCGGGTGCTCTCGCCGGTGGCCCTGGGTGGCAGCCGCTCGTGGCCAGCGGAGGCGGACGAGGACGGCGGCGGCGATGCCGAGGAGCGGCAGGAGGCCGCCCGCCTGCTCGGTCTGGTCCAGGAGTATGTGCGGGACAACTTCGAGGATGTCGGGCCCCGGCTGGCCACCGAGGCCCTGAAGATGCACTACGGGGTGATCCCCGCCAAGAGGATCCGCGGCCAGGCCACCGCCCAGGAGGAGGAAGCCCTGGAGCGGGAAGGCATCGAGCTTCTCACCATCCCCATGCCGGCCAAGAACAAGGCCAACTGACCCCATCCCGGCCGGCCTTCGGCCTCTGCTCGTGGGCCTGCTTCACAGCCCAATCCACAGATAGTCGGTCTCCTTGTCGGTGATGTTGGCCCGGCTCAGGCGGCCGGTCATCTCCGGCAGCACCACCCGGTAGGATATGGGGCTCGCTTCCGTCACCCGCCGGGGGATGCCGTGCTTCCAGGCGTGGGTGGGGCCGGCCAGAACGATGACCGTCCGGTCCGGCTGGCGAGCCCGGTAGCTGACCAGCTGCTTGGCCATGAAGCTGTCCCCCACCAGCTGCGCCTCGCAGAAGAAGATGAAGGAGGGGGCGCCCGGCTTGCCCCGGAACATGAGGGAGCGGCGCACGACCTCCTCGTAGCTGGGATCAACGTTGCAGTACAGGGCGCCGATGGCGCCGACCTGCTCCGGCGTCAGGGAAGCGAAGCCCCGCTCCTCGATCTGCTGGACGATGGCCCGGTCCAGGTTGAGCCCGAGCAAAGGCACCTGCTTGTCCCGGGCGAAGCGGAAGATGGCCCGGTATTTCGGCCAATCACCCCAGTTCTGCTCGAAGGCCTTCACGAACAGCCCCTCTCCCAGCTCGTCTCGGCTCCATTTATCCAGGATCTCCTGGCTGTCGCTGCGGAACATCTCCACTGCAATGGTAAGCGGCACCCCTGCCTCGTGGAGGGTGCGGATGATCTGGTACTGGGCCACATGGTTGGCCTCGTTGTCGTGGTACTCGCCCAGGAAGATGACCTGGGCCGGCTTGAGGTCGGCCATCAGCTCGGCCTGGGAGATGGTCTTGCCGGCCGGGACATGGAAGACCGCCGGCTCGGCCTGGGCCGGAGGAGGGGGGTAGACGACGCAGGCCAGGGCGACAAGGGCAACGATGGTGGCGGTCATGGCAGGCTCTCCTTCTGGGGGGGGCAGGCGGTTGGGCAGTGGCCTCGTTCAATCACTCTCATCTCCGGGGCCGCTGGCCTCGAGGCCGTGCTGCCGCATCTTCTCCCACAGGCTCTTGCGGCTGATGCCCAAAAGGCGCGCCGCCTCGGCCCGGGCTCCCTGGGTCTGGGCCAGGGCGCGGCGGATGCACGACCGCTCGGCCGCGGCCAGGGCGGTGGCCAGGTGGACGGTGTCCATCGTGGCCGCGGCCGGGCTGCCGGCCAGGTCGGCGGGCAGGTCCGATGGCTGAATGACCGGCCCCGGCGCCAGCACCGAGGCCCGCTCCAGGATGTTCCGCAATTCCCGGACGTTTCCTGGAAAGCTATAGCGCTGCAGGCAGTCCAGGGCGGCCCGGGACAGGGTCAGGGGGCGGCCCCGCCGGGCGCCCAGCTCGGCCAGGAAGAGGCTGCACAGCTCCGGGATGTCCTCCCGCCGGTCCCGGAGCGGCGGCACCGTGATGGGGATGACCTGCAGGCGGTAGAAGAGGTCGCCCCGGAAGGTGCCGCGTTGCACCTCCTGGGCCAGATCCTTGGCCGTGGCGGCGATGACCCGCACGTCCACGGCAAAGGGCCGGCTGCCCCCCACCCGCTCCACCTCCCGCTCCTGGAGCACCCGCAACAGCTTGGCCTGGAGATGGAGGGGCAGTTCCCCCACCTCGTCCAGGAGCAGGGTGCCCTTGTCCGCCAGCTCGAACTTGCCGGCCTTGCGGGCATGGGCCCCGGTGAAGGCGCCCTTCTCGTGGCCGAACAGCTCGGCCTCCATGAGCTGCTCGGGGATGGCGGCGCAGTTGATGCGGATGTAGGGCCCGGCGGCCCGGGGGCTGCCAGCGTGGATGGCCGCTGCCACCAGCTCCTTGCCGGTGCCGCTCTCGCCGCTCACCAGCACCGTGACGTCGCTGGCCGCCACCTGGGCCACCAGGGTGAAGAGCTGGCGCATGACCGGGCTGTGGCCGATCATGGCCGGCTGCCGGCAGCGCTCCTCCAGGGAGGCGCAGCGGGCCTTCACCGCCTGCACGCTCAGAAGCCGGCTCACCCGGATGGTGAGATCATCGAGGTCAAAGGGCTTCAGGATATAGTCCGCCGCGCCTCTCTTGAGGCAGTCCACGGCATCATCCACCGAGCCGTAGGCGGTCATCATGATGACGTCGGTGCCCGGGGAAGCGCTGCGCAGCCGCTCCAGGACGGCGTGGCCGTCGAGGCCGGGCATGCGGATGTCGGTGATGACCAGGTCGTAGCTGTGGCCCTCGATCCTGGCCAGGGCCTCGCGGCCGTCGGCGGCCGGGTCCACCTGCCAGCCTTTGGCGGCCAGCCGGTCACAGACGGTGATCCGCACGATCTCGTCATCCTCGGCCACCAGGATCCTGCTCATGACCCGGCCTCCCCGCTCGCCGGCGGCGGCAGCTCGACGACAAAGCGGCTGCCCTGGCCCAGGGTGCTGGTGACGCTGATGCTGCCGCCCAGCCGCTGCACCAGGCTGTGGCTGAGGGCGAGCCCCAGGCCGGTGCCCTGGCCCACCTCCTTGGTGGTGAAGAAGGGGTCGAAGATCCGGGGCAGATCAGCCGGGCTGATGCCGGCGCCCGAGTCGGTGACCGTAAGGGTCAGGCCCCGGTCATGGAGCCGGGTCTCGATCGCGAGGGTGCCGCCGTCCGGCATGGCCTGGATGGCGTTGACGGCAATGTTGACCAGCACCTGTTTGACCGCCTCCACATCCAGGGGATAGGGCGAGCCTGCTGCCAGGTCCAGCCGGACCTCGATGCCCTTCTTGAGCTGGTGGCCAAGGAGGAGCAGGCTCTCCCGCACCAGCTCGTCCACCACCACCGCCCGCCGTCGCAGGGGCTCGGTGCGGCCGAAATTGAGCAGCTGGCGGACGATGCCGCCGATCTGCCGCAGGCCCTTGTCCAGGAGCGGCAGGTAGCGCGCCGCCAGCTCCCGGTCCTCCGGCGCTTCCTGCAGGCTCTGCACGCAGTTGCGCATGCCGCCCAGGGGGTTGTTGATCTCGTGGGCGACGCCGGCGGCCAGGCGGCCCAGGGCGGCCAGCTTCTCGTTCCGGAACAGCCGCTCCCGGGCCCGACCCAGCTCCTCCTGGGCGGCAGCCAGCCGGCCGGCCAGCCTCTGGAAGCAGGCGGCCAGGCTGCCCACCTCGTCGCTGCCGGTGGGTAGCTGCACCGCCGGATCCTGCTCCGGAAAGCGCTCCATGGCCCGGGCCAGAAGCGCCAGCCGCCGGCCCACCAGAAGATCCACCACCCCGAAGATGGTGAGTCCGACCAGGAGGACGGATGCCGCGCCCATGGCCAGGAGCCGGCGGTTGTTGCCGGCGATCGCCTCGTCGGCCCAGGCCAGGGGGATGGCCAGGGAGAGCCCGCCCTTGACGTCGCCCAGGCGGTAGCCGTGGCGGCGGTGGCATTCCAGGCACGGCTCTTCCACCATCAGGGGGGTGAGGTAGCGCAGGGTGCGACCCTGGTCGCCGGCCTCGATGCCGATCACCTCCTGGGCGCCGGCAGCGGTGCGCTCCAGGGCCTGGCGCTCGAAGGGGTCCGGGGCGTTGGCCGGGTTGACCGGCGCCAGGCTCGCCACCCGGAAGCGGCCAAACCCTGCCTTGGCGGCGTACTCCGACAGCTCCCGGGTGACCATGGCCGGGTTCCGGAGCACGTAGCGCCGGCCGGCTGCATCCACCATCTCCGGCTCGGTCAGGAAGGGATTGGGCTCCACCCCCGGCGCCTTGCTGAAGAACAGGCCGTTGTGATCCGCCACCCACTGGCGGGTCAGGAGCACTTGGCTCGCCAGCATCCGGGCCTGGCGCTCGGCCATGCCCATCACCAGCTCCTTCATGAAGGCGGCGGTCTGAAGAAAGATCACCCCCAGGGAGACGATCACCACCGCCCCCACCGCCAGGAGCAGCCTGGTCCGCACCCGCATCGCCGCCCACCTCCTGCCGGATCGCCCGCCGGCCTCGTGCCTGACCCTTACCAGATGTCTGGCGGACCTGTCAAAGGCCGCGGTCCGCTAGTCCGCTGGGGACGCAGCGCGTTCCCTGGGAGGTTGCAGGGATGATTTTGAGGAAATTGTCTTTCGGCGAGAGAAGATTTCCGGAATCATGTCTTCCATGACCAAAAAGGAGATCATCAGACAAACGGTGCGGGATTTTCACACCAGGCCGCTGCCAGCGCCTGGATGATTCCGTCTCCCGGCACCTGTTCATCACGGGCTCCAACGCCCGCCTGCTGGGCAGCGAGATCGCTACCGCCCTGCGGGGCCGGACCATCCGCTACGAGGTCTTCCCGCTTTCCTATGTGGAGACTCTGGCCTTTCGCGATATCCCCAATGATCCGTACCGCAGCACGGCACGCGCGCTGATGATCCGTGCCTTCGAGGACTATCTGCAAGGTGGCGGCTATCCGGAACTGGTCGGCGACCTGGATCCGGGAATCAAGAGAAGGATCCTGCAGGAGTACTTCGATGTGATGATCTACCGCGACCTGGTGGAGCGGCACGGCACGGCCAATCTGGCCGCCTTGCGCCTCTTGATCCGCAGACTGGTCGACGGTGTCGGCAGCTCCATGTCGATCAACAAGATCCACAACGACCTCAAGTCGGCAGGCTATCGCATCGGCAAGAACGCCCTCTATGACTGGCTGGATCAGCTGGAAACGATCTGTTTTGTGCAGATCGCCAGGAAATTTGACCCCTCCGTTGTCCGGCAGGAGCTGGCTGAGCGCAAGGCCTACGTCGTCGACAATGGCTTCCTCCACGCCATGAGCTACCGGTACTCCGGCAACCACGAAAAGCTGCTCGAAAACCTGATCGCCATGGAGCTGCGCAAGAAGGGGCTGGACCTTCTGTTCTTCAAGGGGGACCAGGAGTGCGACTTCGTCGTGGTCAACGATGCCGGCCAGGCGAGGTCCCTCCAGGTCGCCTACGACCTCGCCAGCCCCGACATCCGCAAGCGGGAAATCCGCGCCCTGGTCCGGGCCAGCCGCGCCGCCGGCAGCACAGACGCCTTTCTGGTCACCATGGACCAGGAGGAAGACCTGCTGGTTGATGGTGTGGCCATCGCGGTCCGGCCGGCCTGGAAGCTTCTTGCTCTCTGGGATCAGGCCTGGGCCGACCCCGCCACCCCCTGATTGACGCCGTCCGCCGCAGTGCTTGCCGATGCCCGGCCACAGGCCGGCCACGGCCCAGCCCCTGTTACCCCCTGGTAACAGTCTTTCCCTGCGCCGTTACCTGGGGGTAACGGCGGCGAAGCTCCTCCTGTCAACACCCTGATATCATGGCATGAAAAGATTGGCATCCGGCTTGCTAGTCTTTTGGGGCAGAGGGCCGGAGGCCTTTTGGCCAGACTAGGTAACCGTTCACCGAGGGCATCGGAGAGACAAGCGGGCGGAGTCGACGCGCCTCCTCCCCCCTCAGCGGGGGAGGTCGCAAGGGGGCTGAACGGTTGCCCCGACCACAGCGTGCCCGGCGTTGGAAGGAGCAATCCGCCAGGAGGTGAGACCATGTCAGTCAGGAAGAAAGGCCTGTTTGCAGGCATTGTGCTGGCTGCCGTTGGAGCGGCCGCAGTCTTCTTCATGATCGGGCCGCCCCGGCTGCTGGCCAGCTCCAGCCAGCCGGATTTCTGCGCGGGCTGCCATGTCATGGAGGCGGAGTTCATGGCCTGGAGCCACGCCGGCGCCCACCGCCGCAAGCTCTGTGTGGACTGCCACCTCCCCAATGAGAATGTGGCTGTGCACTATCTCTGGAAGTCCCTGGATGGCCTCAAGGACGTGGTGGCCTTCTACTCCGGCCGGGTGCCGGACCGGATCGAGGTGACCGAGCACGGCCGCCAGGTGCTCCAGGCCAACTGCGTGCGCTGCCATGAAGAGGCGGTGGAAATGATCGGTCAGGAGCGGCCCTGCTGGGCATGCCACCGCCGGATCGCCCACCGGCGAAGCGGTTCGATCGAAACCCTTGCAACCACCCTGTGAACCTTCGAGGAGGTGACCCATGAAAGCCACGCTGAGGCGCTGCACCACCCTGACCCTGTCCGCCCTCCTGGCCCTGGCCGTGACCGGCTGCCAGGCCCCGCCCAAGACCGAGGCAGTCCGGCCGGTGAAGATCGCCGAGGGCGAGATGGATCCGGCGGCCTGGGGCAAGGCCTATCCCATCAACTACGACCTGTGGAAGAAGACCGCCGAGCCGACCGCTCCAGGCAAGAGCGTCTACAAGCGGGGCTTCGATGCCGACGGCATCACCTACGACAAGCTCTCCGAGTTCCCGTACATGGCCCTGCTGTTCAACGGCTGGGGCTTCGGTGTCGAGTACAACGAGCCCCGGGGCCATGCCTACATGCTCAAGGATCAGCTGGAGATCGACTCCTCCCGGGTCAAGGCGGGCGGCGTCTGTCTCACCTGCAAGACCCCGTACGCCCCCAAGCTGGAGCGGGAGAAGGGCTACGACTACTACAGCAAGCCCTGGAAAGAGATGCACGGCATGATCCCGGCGGAGCACCAGGAGCTGGGGGTGGCCTGCATCGACTGCCATGCCCCCCAGGACATGTCCCTGCGGCTGTCCCGGGAATTCACCCTGGGCCGGGCCCTGGCCAGCCTGAACATCGACCGCTCCAAGCTCACCCAGCAGGACATGCGCAGCCTGGTCTGCGCCCAGTGCCATGTTACGTACAACATCACCAAGGACAGCGACAAGAAGTCCAACGGCATCTACTTCCCCTGGCAGGGCAGCAAGTGGGGCGGCATCTCCGTGGAGAACATCATCCGCCAGATCCGGGGCGATGCCTCGGTGGGGGAGTGGGTGCAGAAGGTCACCGGCTTCAAGATGCCCTTCATCCGGCATCCGGAGTTTGAGCTCTTCTCCATGAACAGCGTCCACTGGCAGGCCGGGGTCTCCTGCGCGGACTGCCACATGCCGTACACCAAGGTCGGGGCCCACAAGGTCTCGGACCACCGGGTGACCAGCCCCTTGAAGAGCGACCTCAAGGCCTGCCAGCAGTGCCATACGGAAAGTCCGGACTGGCTGCGCGCCCAGGTGACAGCGATCCAGGACCGCACGGTGTCGATGATGATCCGCTCCGGCTACGCCACCGCCCTGGTGGCCAAGCTCCTGGAGACCTCCCACAGCCGGCAGGCGGCCGGCGTCGCCATCGACCAGGCCCTCTATGATCAGGCCAAGGACTTCTATCTGGAGGCCTTCTTCCGCACCCTCTACGTGGGCGCCGAGAACTCCGTGGGCTTCCATAACCCCACCGAGGCGATGCGCATCCTGGGCGACTCGGTGGCCTTCGCCACCAAGGCCGAGGCCCTGCTGCGCCAGGCCTTGACCAAGGCCGGCGTCGAGGTGCCGGTCGTGGTCAACCTGGAGCTGGAGAAGTATCTGGAGGGCCGGGGTGACAAGAAGCTCCCCTTCCGGCCGAACCTCCAGATCCCGGATCCCTTCGGCGTCCAGGAGCGGCTGATCACCGTGCAGCTCACCTCCCAGTAGACCGGACAGGTCCGCCGTCTCCCCAACCGCAGCCGCCGTCCCGGTCTGAAGCCAGACCGGGACGGCGGCTTTTTGCGTTGCCGGATGGGACGTTCGCACACGGACCCTTCGTCCTCTCAGAACGTAATAACCTTGAAAATCGATCTTGGCGCGCTTGTTTTTCGAGGTAAAATGCCGCCATGGTCCCCAGGATACGTCACAGTGAGCGTGTCCGCTCCCTTCTTGCTCGCTACCCGGTGGTGGCCCTTCTTGGCGCCCGCCAAGTCGGGAAGAGCACCCTGGCCCGACAGCTCGTCAGGGAGGCCGAGGGCCCGACCTTCTTCTTTGACCTCGAAAATCCTCAGGACCTCGCCCGCCTCCAGGAGCCGATGCTCAGCCTCGCGGCGCTGCCGGGTCTTGTGGTCCTCGATGAGGTCCAGCGCCTGCCAGGGCTGTTCGAGACCCTGCGGGTGTTGGCAGACCGACCAGGGCCGCCGGCCAGGTTCCTTGTGCTCGGCAGCGCCTCGCCCGAGCTGCTGCGCCAATCGTCGGAGTCGCTGGCGGGTCGCATCTTCTACCATGAGCTCAAAGGCTTTGCCCTGGACGAGATCGGGACGGACAGCCTTGAAGCCCTGTGGCTGCGCGGCGGCTTTCCCCGCTCCTTTCTTGCCGGCAACGATGCCGAGAGCTTCGAGTGGCGGGTAGGCTTCATCCGCACGTTTCTGGAACGTGACCTGCCCCAGCTCGATGTGCGCATTCCCTCACCTGCACTGCGGCGCTTCTGGAGCATGATTGCCCATTACCATGGCCAGGTCTGTATTACCGCCGACCTGAAACCCCGCAGGTTTTGCCGGTGAGAAAGTCGGCAGCCTTGGGCGGCTGAAAAGGCCGCAGGTTCTTCTTCCCGCCCTTCCGTCCTTACCTTCCCTGGTTTTTCTTCCC
>JBFMBH010000143.1 GCA_040755095.1 Thermodesulfobacteriota bacterium | reverse complement strand
AGGTTGTCGCCGGCGCCTCCTGCCGGGGGATGAATCCCCCGGCTACCGTGTCTGCACTCGCTGCGCGAGGCTCTCAAGGAACCCCGGCCCTCCTGGCGGGCTGCCGGCGGGCAACGCCGCCCCATTGGGGTGTGCCCCGCGCATGGCTACTTGCTTGGATCGTCGCGGAGGCGGCGTCGCGGGAAGAGACCCGCGCCTGCCCAGCAACACGACAACCGGCAGGAGCCTTGCGGTCAGGATCTTGGAGAGGCGGGAGGCGACAGCCCGGTCAGTGGCGCCCGGGGGCGGTGAGCATCCACTCGTACGCCGGCTGAGCCACCACGCCGGCCGGCACCTCGCAGGCGCCCTGTCCCGGGTCAGGGTGAGGAGCCGCCGGCGTGCCCGGGGGTAGAGCTCGCCGGCCGCGGCCAGCGCCCGGAGCTCCCGGGCGGCGGTGGCCGGATCACTGGCGTCGACGCAGACCTGGATCAACTCCTGTTCGCCGGCCGGCCCCCGGGACAGGAAATCGACCTCATGGCCGGCCGGCGTGCGCAGGCAGGTGACCTGGCAGCGCCGGCGCAGGAGCTCGATGAGCACGGCGGTTTCCAGGGCATGCCCCAGGTTGGCGCGGCCGCTGCGGTCATAGACCGGAATGAGCCCGTGGTCCACCGGATAGGCCTTGCGCAGGTTCACCATGCGCTGGCGCTCCGAGCTCGACTCCATCCAGACCAGGCGCACCTGGAAGGCGCCCTCGGTATAGGAGAGCAGCTGGTGCACTGTATCCCGGGCGATGGCCACGCCCTGGCTCTTGAGGGCGGCATGGAACCGCTCGACGCTGAACAGACCGGCGGCGTTGCCCAGTGACGCCTTCCCCCGGCCCGGTGGAAGCCACCCGGCGGCCATACTCCTCCAGAAAGAAGCCGAGATGGGCGGCATCGAGACCGGCCAGCCGTTCGTCCTCGAAGTGGACGTAGGGCAACCGGCCCCGGGCCTTGCCGCCGGCCAGCCGCTCCTGGCGCAGCTGGTGCACGAAGCAGGTCTTGCCGGCCCGGCGCATGCCGGTGATGGCCGTAGCCTTGCCGGGCAAGAAGACGGCGTCGTGCACCCGGCGCGGTGTCACCTGGGGCAGCGGCGCGGCAAGGGATTCCGGCAGCTTCTCAGCCAGGGCTGAGGTCGATAATCCTGTACACGATACGGATGGATTTCTTGCGGCATACAGCTTGAAATAGCCGGTCAGGTCGAAGCCGAACATATTCCCGAGTCGATGCCCCAGCTGGGGCGCGGCTTCCAGCTTCTTGAGCTGTTTGGCCACCGCGATCTTGACCGACCCGTCGAGTGCCCTGAAATCGTCTGCCGCCGCTGCGGTGAGCTGAATCCTATAGGGCAATGCCTTCCTCCCTCAGGAGCTCCTCCAGGGGGATGGACCGGTCTTCGCCGTTCCTGGTCCGCCTGGTGATGAGGTCGTCGATCTCCAGGTGTTCGACCACCTCGACGAGGTCGGCCATGTACTCGTACTCGTCCACCGGCAGAATGACGGCAGCGATTTCGTCGTCTCGGACTACGGCTGCCTTGTCTTTCCTGTGTGCCACCAAGTCCGCCACGATCTCGCCGAGATTCTTGGCCGCAGCAGTGGCACTGATCATCTCATCCCGTTTGAAGGCTGCTCGCATGCCGTTGTCCTCCCCATCATGGGCATCATCATGCGAAGCATACCACGGTAACTGCCTGGGCAGGTCAATCACGACTCGAGCACCGACGCCGGGAGCAAGACGGACCGTGGGAAGAGAAACGGGGCCAGGGGAATGCTCCCCTGACCCCGCACATCAACCGCATCCGGGCGATGCCGCCCGGGCTTCCAGCTAGAACAGGCCCCGCACCTTGCCGGTCGTAACATCGACGTCGATGCGGCGGTAGGCCGGGTCGGAGGCGGTGCCGGGCATGAGGCTGATCGCCCCGGCCACCGGCACCACGAAGCCGGCGCCCTTGTAAGTGAGGATGTCCCGCACCGGCAGGGTCCAGCCCTTGGGCACGCCCTTCATGTTGGGGTCGTGGGAGAGGGAGAGGTGGGTCTTCACCATGCAGGTGCCCATGTCTTTCAGCTCCGGATCCTGCTCCATCCTCTTGAGCTTGGCCTGGGCCTCGGGGCTGTAAGACACGCCGTCAGCGCCATAGACCTCCTTGGCGATGAGCTCGATGCGCTTCGCCAAGGGGGTATCGAGGTCGTAGAGGAGCTTGAACTCGTTGGGCTCCTCGCAGGCGTCGATGACCGCGTCGGCAAACTCCAGGGCGCCGTCGCCGCCGTACTGCCAGTGCTTGGAGACCGCCACCCGGGCGCCGGCCGCCTCGCAGAGCCGCCGCACGGCGCGGATCTCGGCGTCGGTGTCGGTGTAGAAGGCGTTGATGCACACCACCGGGTTGATGCCCGCCTTCTTGACGGTGGCGATGTGATGCAAGAGGTTGCCGCAGCCTGCCTCCACCCAGCCGACGTTCTCGCTCTTGTAGGCGTCCGGCATCGGCTTGCCGGGCACCGGGATCGGCGCGCCGCCATGGCACTTCAAGGCCCGGATGGTGGCCACCACCACCGCGCAGTGGGGCTTCAGCCCCGAGAAGCGGCATTTGAGGTTCCAGAACTTCTCGAAGCCGATGTCGGCGCCGAAGCCCGACTCGGTGACGTTGTAGTCAGCGAGCTTCAGGGCCACCCGGTCGGCGATCACCGATGACTGGCCGATGGCGATGTTGGCGAACGGTCCGGCATGCACCAGGACCGGCTGGCCCTCGATGGTCTGCATGAGGTTGGGGTTCAGGGCCTCCACCATCCAGGCGGTCATGGCGCCGTCCACCTCGAGATCGGCGGTGGTCACCGGCCGGTCCTGGCGGTCATAGCCCACCACGATCTTGCCCATGCGGCGCCGCATGTCGGCGAGATCGGTGGTCACCGCCAGGATGGCCATGATCTCCGAGGAGACGGCGATGCCGAACTTGGAGGCCATCTGGAAGCCGTCCATGTGGCCGCCCTGGCCGATGGTGATGTTCCTGAGGGCCTGGGCGCAGAAGTCGATGATCCAGCCCATCTCCACCTTCTTGGGATGGATGTCGAGACGCTTGAGGCCCCTTTTGGCCAGCTGCTCGTCGGTGTAGTTGGCCTCGTGCTGCATCCGGGAGGTAAGAGCCACCATGGCCAGGTTGTGGGCGTTCATGATGGCGTTGATGTCGCCGGTGAGCCCCAGGGAGAACGGGGTGAGGGGCACACACTGGGCCAGGCCGCCGCCGGCGGCCGAGCCCTTGATGTTCATGGTCGGCCCGCCGGAAGGCTGGCGGATGGCGCCCACCACCTTCTTGGCCCGCTTGCCCAGACCCTCCACCAGGCCCATGGCGCAGGTGCTCTTGCCCTCCCCCAGCGGGGTGGGGGTGATGGCGGTGACGTCGATGTACTTGCCGTCCGGCCGATCCTTGAGCCGCTCCAGGATCTTGCGGTAGTCCATCTTGGCGACGTAGTGGCCGTGGGGCAGCAGCTCTTCCTTGGACAGCCCCAGCTCGTCGGCCAGCTGGTAGACGGTCTTCATGCGGGACTCCGCCTCCTCGGCGATCTCCCAGTCCTTGTGCTTGGTGGGATCCAAGACCATGGTGCTTCCTCCTTCTCGTGCAGTTGGGGTTCAGATGAACGAGCCGCCCGCGGCACGGGCGGAAGTCTTTTGCCGGCGCCGGAGGGGGCCCGGCCAGATCGACAGACAGGAGAGACGCCGCGGTCGTCCTACACCGCTGGCACCGGCAAGGCGCCGAAGACTCCCGGAAACCGCTCCCTGAGGACCGCCAGGAGCGGGATCATGATCTCCCGCATGGAGGGCTCGGCAGCGGCTGAGGTCCGGAGCTTCAGGATGTGCAGCCACTCCAGGAGATTGCAGTAGACGATGAGCTCGGTCTTGCAGGAGTTGGGCAAGACGGTGCGGGCCGCCTGCGGGCTGGTGGTGGCCAGGAGCCTCAGGTAGCTGGCCTCGCTGGCGGCCATGGACTGGGCCCACAGGGTGTACTCCGGGCTGCCCTCAGCGAAGAACAGGGGCGCGATGAAGGTGACCTCGTTGCCGAAACGGTCGTCGGCATACCGGCAGTAGCGCTGGCTTTCCTGGAGAAAGGAGCAGGGCCGGTGGCGGACAATCTCGTGGGTGACGGCCCGGTTGACGATGAACCTCACGCCCAGATGCCGGTGCTTGCCCAGAAGATCCGCCGGCAGGGCGTCCACCTCGGGAAGCGGCACCTTCTCCACCGCCACCCCCTCCGGCTGGATGGCGCCCCTTTTCGGCACCAGATCGCCGAAGAGGAGTGGCTGGTGCCGGGCGAGAAAGGCCGCTGCCGCCTTGGCCACCTTGGTGCCGGGGTGGCCCAGGCAGTGCTCCCGCCAGGCCCGGACGCTGCCGGTGACGAGCAGGGTATCCTTCTCCGGCCGGTCCACGTGCAGAAAACGGGGCCGGGTCTCGAAGAAGCGGCCGGCCACCGATTCGCTCTCGAAGCGGATCCGCAAGGTGGCCACCGCCATCTCCAGAACCGAGGCGTGGCCCTTGTCGATGATGCCGCGGACAAACGGCTCGGCCGAGGTGGGGGTGATCTTGGCCTCGCTCTTGTAGCAGACCCGGCCACAGGCCTCGATGCGCTGAGCAAGACCGAGCTGATCCAGGTCGTCCTGGATGACGAAGGAGGGCGGAACAACGCGCATGAGGCTCTCTCTTGACGGGGGGCAGGGGCAGGCGCAGGAAACGCCGGCGCTGCTGCCAAGCCGGCCGTGGTGCTCGCCCTCCCAGAAGGGGGAGAGGCGGCGCAGCTCAGTGATGACGGGCGGCAGCTTGTCGAGGACGAAATCCACCTCCTCCTCGGTGTTGAAGACGCTCAAGGAGAAGCGGATGGAGCCGTGGGCCGCGGTGAAGGGCACACCCATGGCCCTAAGGACATGGGAGGGCTCCAGGGAGCCGGAGGTGCAGGCCGAGCCGGAGGAGGCGCAGATGCCATGGCGGTCCAGATGCAGCAGGATCGCCTCCCCCTCCACGTATTCGAAGGAGACGCTGGTGGTGTTGGGCAGGCGCTGCTCTTTGTGGCCGTTCAAGAGCGTCGAGGGCACCCGGGTCAGGAGTCCCTCCTCCAGCCGGTCCCGCAGGCGCCGCACCCGGGTGTTCTCATCGACCATCCGGCTGGCGGCCAGGGTGCAAGCGATGCCGAGGCCGACGATGGAGGGCACGTTCTCGGTGCCGCCCCGCCGGCCCTTCTCCTGATGGCCGCCCACCAGGAAGGGCACGTAGGGGGTGCCCCGCCGCACGTACAGGATGCCGATCCCCTTGGGGGCGTGGAGCTTGTGGCCGGAGATGGACAGGAAATCCACCGGCACCTCGCTCAGGTCGATGGGGATCTTGCCCACCGCCTGCACGGCATCGGTGTGGAAAAGGATGCCCCGGGCCTTGGCCATGGCGGCCATCTCCGGCACCGGGAACAGGACGCCGGTCTCGTTGTTGGCCCACATCACGGACACGACGGCGGTGTCCTCGGACAACGCCTCCTCGTAGCGGGCCAGATCCAGGGTGCCGTCCCGCTCCACCGGCAGCTGGGTGAGCCGGTAGCGGTGGCCGCTCCAGCTCTGGAGCCGCTCGCAGAGGTTCTTCACCGCCGGGTGCTCCACCCGGGTGGTGACGATGTGGCGCTTCTCCGGCGTGGTTTGCAGGGCGGAAAGGATGGCGGTGCTATCGCTTTCCGTGCCGCAGCTGGTGAACAGGATCTCGTCCGGCTGGGCGCCGATGAGGGCCGCGATCTCCTGCCGGGCCCGGGCCACTGCCTTGGCGACCCCGCCACCAAAGGAGTGCATGCTGGAGGGGTTGCCGTAGCGCTCCGTGAAGAAGGGCCGCATCCCCTCCACGACCGCTGGATCCACCATGGTGGTAGCGTTGTTGTCCATGTAGACGACTTGGCTCACGACCGCACCTCCTCGACGGTGAGGGTATCGAGCACCAGCTCCCGCAACCGCGCCTCGACATAGTCCTTCAGGGTCAGCTGCGAGGCGACGCAGGACGCGCAAGCACCGCGCAAGGAGACCATGACCACATCACCATCCACGTCAACCAGCTCGATGTCGCCGCCGTCCTGCCTGAGGCCGGGCCGGATCTCCCGCTCCAGGGCCTCCTCGATGAGGCGGATCTTCTGGAGATTGGTCAGCCGCCGCGGCCCGACCGGTCTTTCCGCCTTCTGCGCCTCCTGCCGCACCTCGTGGATGAGGGCCTCGATGCGCTCGTGGCACTTGCCGCAGCCCCCCCCCGCCTTGGTGAAATTGGTGACCTCCTCCACGGTCTTGAGGCCGCTCTCCTGGATCGCCCGCCGGATCTCCACATCGGTGACCCCGAAGCACTCGCAAACCAGCTCACCCTCGGCGGCCGGCACCGGCACCCCCCGGTAGTTGGCGATGGCCGCCTCCAGGGCCTCCCGGCCCATCACCGAGCAGTGCATCTTCTCCCGGGGCAGCCCGCCCAGAAAGCGGGCGATGTCCTCGTTGGTGATCCGGGCCGCCTCGTCCAGGGTGAGGCCCTTGATCATCTCGGTCAAGGCCGAGGAAGAGGCGATGGCGCTGGCGCAGCCGAAGGTCTTGAAGCGGGCGTCGGCGATCTTCCCCTGGTCATCAAGCTTGAAGGTCAGCTTCAGGGCATCGCCGCAGGCCAGCGACCCGACCTCGCCGACCCCGTCCGGCCCCTCCACCTCGCCGACGTTTCTCGGATTGAGAAAATGCTCCTTGACCTTGTCCGTATAGTCCCACATGGCAATGAGCCTCGCTTGCTCGTGAAAATAAGGAAATGCCCCGGCCGCAGGCGGACTTCAACCTTAATTTTAGAGGGGGCAAAAAGCAACCAAAAGAAGTGGGCGGGCCGTTGGCCAGGCAGCCAGCGACCAGCCGGCGGTCCTGTTGGGGAGTGGCCGCCGGTCGGTGGCGGCATCGCGCCCCTCCTACCAGATGGTGACGACGTGAGGATAGTCCAGAAGCTTGCGATCGGCGGTCAACAGCGGACAGCGCATCAACCTGGCGGTCGCCACCAGGATCCTGTCCGCCGGGTCGGCATGGAAGGAATCGGGCAGGGAGTATGCCTCTTCGATCACCTCAAGGCTGATGTCTTTCACCTGCCACTCGTTGGCCGCCAGCACCATCCAAGGAAAGGGCCGGCAGCGGCTCTCCGGCTGGTCAGGTCGACCACCGCCAGAGCGGGCCGCAACGGAGCGGGAGGGGGAGTTTGTCCGCCTGACAGTCGGAGCCGATCCAGGGGCGCAACCCTCCCATCCTGGTTGACAGGCAGACCGTGGACGAGCCAACATCTGGTGGACGACCCGGCGAGGCGCCAAGTCTCCAGCCTGGATAATCTCGCCATGGACCCGATGAGGAAGAAGCCATGATCGCCCATCCGGCCAAGCGCGCCGCCACCTACTCCGATCTTCTTGCCCTGCCCGAAAACCTGGTGGGCGAGATCATCGACGGCGAGCTGGTGGCCAGCCCCCGGCCTTCCCGCATCCATGCCTACGCGGCGGCAAGCCTGGACAAGGAGATCGGCCCCCCCTTCCACTCGGGACGGGGGGGACCGGGAGGATGGATTATCCTGATGGAGCCCGAGATCGCCTTCGGCCCCCATCTGCTGGTGCCGGATCTGGCCGGTTGGCGGACAGCCCGGTTCCCGCCGGTGGAGGATCACAACTGGATCTCGGTGGCGCCGGACTGGGTCTGCGAGCTGCTCTCCCCGAAGACGGTCCGCGTCGACCGGATCACCAAGCTGGGCATCTACGCCCAGCACGGCGTCCGCCATTTCTGGCTGATCGATCCCTTGCACAAGACCCTGGAGGTCTTCGGCCTTGAGGCCGGCCGTTGGCTGGTCCTGGGGGTGTTTGCCGGCAACGATCGGGTCCGGGCCGAGCCCTTCCAGGAGGTCGAGATCGAGCTGTCCGCCCTCTGGCTGGAGAACCGGTTTCCCGGACCCGGCGCCGAGCCCACCTGACCACGAAGGCCTCGGACGCCCCCCTGGTCATGGCACCGTGGATGCCAGATGCAGCCGAAGCCGTCCCTCGGGACGGCTTCCGTCGTGTTGCCCCTGCCAGCGGACTCCCTTCGCCTCCGCATGGAGCGCGTCAGCCTCCGACCATCCCTCCAAAAATACCACTTGACATTTCCTTGCCATGTGGTGTCCTGAAACATAACCCCATGGAGGAGGCGAGCATGAACGTGGAGGTCCTTGCCCGGAATGTTCGGCGGTTGCGAAGCTCGCGGCGCCTGAGCCAAGGCGCCTTGGCAGGTTTGGCCGGCCTCTCGCTGCCGGCGGTGAAGAACCTTGAACTGGCCAGGAGCGAGCCGCGGATGAGAACCATTCAAGCGATCGCCAAGGCCCTGGGGGTGCAGCTCCCAGACCTGTTTCTGCCAGTGCGGGAGCTGCGCACCGTCCGGTTCCGGTCCGCAAGGCGGATGCAGAACCGCGAGAACGTGCTGGCGGATGTGGCGCGATGGCTCGACGACTTCCACTGCCTGGAAGAGGTCCTGGGCCAACAACTGCCGTTCACCCTCCAGGAGGTGCGAAAGGCCAGCTCGCGAGAGAACCCGACCGGGGCGGCCGGACTCTGCCGGAAGAAGCTGGGTCTCAAGCCCGGCGAGCCCGTCCACGACATCTGCGGCCTGCTGGAGCACGGCGGCGTGAAGGTCTTTCCGGTTCCCATGGCGTCCGATGGCTTCTTTGGCCTGTCGGTGGCGGAAGAGGACGGTGGTCCCGCGGTGGTGGTGAACGTCTGGGAGCGGATTTCTGTGGAGCGGCGCATCTTCTGCGCCGCCCACGAGCTCGGCCATCTCCTGCTGCACCCCGCGGCCTACGATGGCACCCAGGTCGAGGAGAACAAGGACGAGGAGCGGGAGGCCGATCTCTTCGCCGGACACTTCCTGATGCCTGGCGAGGGATTCCGCCAGGAATGGAACGAGGCCGCTGGGCTGCACTGGGTAGACCGGGTCTTCAAGGTCAAGCGCATCTTCCGGGTCAGCTACAAGACCGTGCTGGCGCGTCTTGTGGAACTGGGGGCCGCCGACAAGTCCATCTGGGGGCGATTCAACGTGGCGTTCCAGCAACGGTTCCAGCGGAGGCTTCCCTTCAAGGAGGAACCCCAGGCCATCGAGCCGGCCGAGCCCTTCGGGATGCAACGCTTCGACTTCTGCGAGGACCGCTTCAGCCGGCTGATCCGGCAGGCCATCCGGGACGACAGGATCTCCCTCAGCCGGGGCGCCGAGATGCTCCGCGTCGGTATCGCCGAGATGCAAGACCGCCTGCAGAACTGGGATGCCGTTCCGTGATCCGGCGTCCAGCAGGACCCCAACCGATGATCTTGGACGGAAGCTCTGCGGCCAGAAAGGCGTCCCCGTGCTGTGGGGCCTGGAGCTTCTCGCCCAGCTCCACCGGGCCGGCGGGCTTCCCGGCCATGAGGCTTCGCGGATTGCCCAGGCGATCCGGAAGTCCAACCCGACCCACATCACCGCCGACATCCTGACCCGCTTCCTGAGCATCATCCGGCGGCAGGAAGATCCACGGTTCCGGCCGTGAGCATCCCGTCCCGCGGGACTGCCGGTCAGACACCGGCAAAGCCGGTCGCAAGTCCCCAGTATCAGGCCAGCGGTGCGGAAAAAGCCCTTGACAGGTGGGGGAGACAAGGGCCACACAAGAAGTATCTCATCTGCCAAAGGCAGAAGGAGTTGGGCCAACGCTCCGCGTTGGCCTTTTTTTTGCCCCTGTTCCGCCGTCTCACCGGCGGCCCGATGCCAGCGCTTGAGGTCCTGCACTTCCGAGGCCAGCCTCTTGGCCTCGATGGCAGGGCACCAGACGCAGCCCAACAGCATAACCGGTTGACCGTCGTGCTCAAGGTGGCAGGATTCGTCACAGTAGATGTTCCAGATCGCAGCCACTGGCATCTCCTGGCAGGTTCTCACAAGGAAAAGCTGGAGGCCGGGCCCGCCAAACGGTCATAGGCCGCCAGCACCAGGCGGGCGGTTCGGTACTCACCGTATTCCCGCATCTCGCGGTTCTTGAGGACCCGAAAGGTCTCGGAGGGATAATCCGGCCCCAGGACGTCCGCCGGGTCGAGAATGTACCGCAGCTCGTCCCGGCTGAGGCCGTAGAGCCGGGCGAAACAGGCGTCCAGCTCCGACCGCAGGACGGCCCGGCGCTCCGGATCCCAGGGGAAGGGCGGGCCGGGATGGCCGAGGTCGGCGGCAAACGGCGCCAGGTCGTGGGCGGTGCAGGTGAGCTCCAGGACCCGGGGGACGATGAAGGCCAGGTCGGCGGGGGTGTAGGCGGTGGGGGGAAGGATGGGGAGCTGCTTCATCGTGAAGTATTTCAATGAGGTACCACCGACCTTCTGTCGAGCGAGATAATCCAGCGGCAAGGCGCAGAAGTTGGCCATCAGCGCCGGCCAACGGGTTGCCTCCTGTCTAGGCATGGCGAGCAAGAACTTATCGCCCACCCCCACCCGCGGCACCACGCCAGCGATGACCGTCCGCTCGTCGGTAGAGCGGCAGATGTCCCGCCAGCCCAGGAGCCAGCCCCGCTGCCAGCCTTTCGCGGCCAAGCGGCTCTCCACCTCCTCCTGGGGCACCCAGTAGCGCGGCCGGGGGCGGAAGGCCGCATCCCCCTTCTCGGCCAGGGTGCAGCCCCGGGACTCCTGGCCATCCTCCTCGTAGGTGGCCCAGCGATGGTCGAAATGGTGCGCCATCTTGGCCTCGTAGAGGGGGACAAAGCGCCGGCCGTCCGGCAGCCGCCAGTCCCCGCCCTCCCGGATTCCGCCCGCGGCCTCAAGCTGGCGCAGGGTGCGGAACAGGCCGGAGTCGCTTGCCATGTCGAACAGCCTGGCGAACCGCACCCCCCAGGGATTACCCGCCTCGCCCTTCCCCTCGTCGATGAAGACCCCGGCCCGGCGGTAAATCTTCCTGGTCAGCTCGGCGTCCGCCTGGGAGCGGAAGGTTGGACAGGTGTGGGTGTTGGGGTTGAGGAGGGCAAAATCGGTT
>JBFMBH010000142.1 GCA_040755095.1 Thermodesulfobacteriota bacterium | reverse complement strand
TGGCGGGCTGCCGGGCGGCCCGGTCCGCTTCCCAGGTGGCGGCAGCCCAGATCGGGGTGGCGGAGGCCAATCTGGCCAAGACCCGCCTGACCGCGCCCTTCGCGGGGGTGGTGGCCGCACTCAACGGCGAGCTGGGGGAATACGTCACCCCCTCCCCCCCCGGCATCCTGACCCTGCCCGCGGTGGATCTGGTGGACGACGCCTGCTTCTATGTGGAGGCGCCCATCGACGAGGTGGATGCCCCAGCCATCCGGCCCGGGATGCCGGCCCGCATCAGCCTGGACGCCTTCCGGGATCGCCGTTTTCCCGGCCAGGTCCGGCGGGTGGCCGACTATGTCCAGGAGCGGGAGCGCCAGGCCCGCACTGTGCTGGTGGAGGTGGATTTCCTGGCGGCCGCTGCCGGACTGCCGGCCCTGCTCGCCGGCTACAGCGCCGACGCCGAGATCCTGTTGGAGCGCCGGGAGGGGGTGGTGCGGGTGCCCAGCGAATCCCTGCTGGCCGGCAACCGGGCCTTTGTCCTCGATACCGCTCGGGACGTCCTGGAGGAGCGGCGGGTGGAGACCGGCATTGCCGCCTGGGACTTCACCGAGATCCGCGCCGGCATCGCGGCCGGCGAGGCGGTGGTCCTGGCTCCGGACCGGCCGGGGGTGCGAGCAGGCGCCCGGGCCCGGGTTGACCGCCACGACCATGACTGAGCCGGTGATCGAGCTGGCGGAGGTCATGCGCTCGTTCCAGGTGGGCACAGAAACGGTGCGCGGCCTGGACCGGGTGAGCCTTGCCGTGGCCAGGGGCGAATACCTGGCCATCACCGGCCCGTCCGGCTCGGGCAAGTCCACGCTGCTCCACACCATCGGGCTTCTGGACCGGCCGGACCAGGGCCGGTACCGCCTGCACGGCCAGGACGTCACCCGCCTGGACGACGATGCCCGGGCGCATCTGCGACGCCAGGCTATCGGCTTCGTCTTCCAGTTCTTCCACCTGGTGCCCCGCCTGACCGCAGCCGAGAATGTCGAGCTGCCCCTGGTCCTGGCCGGGGTGCCCCCGAGGCTGCGCCGGGAGAGGGTGGCCAGGCTCCTGGCCCGCCTGGGCCTCGCCGACCGGGCGGGGCACCGGCCGGACGAGCTGTCCGGCGGCCAGCGGCAGCGGGTGGCCATCGCCCGGGCCGCAGTCACCGAGCCGGAGATCCTCCTGGCCGACGAGCCCACCGGCAACCTGGACCGGGCGGCCGGCCGGGAGGTCATCGCCATCCTCGAAGAGCTGAACGCCGCTGGCCTGACCCTGCTGGTGGTCACCCATGATCCGGAGCTGGCCAGCCGCGCCCGCCGGCAGCTGCGCCTGGAGGACGGCCGGATCATCGCCGACAGCGCCCCATGCGCCCCCTAGATCTCATCGGCTACAGCGGCCGGGCCCTGGCCGCCGGCCGGCTGCGCAGCGGCCTCATCGGCCTGGCCATGGGCATCGGCGTGGCGGCGGTCTTCATCCTCACCGGCATCGGCGACGCGGCCCGTCTCTACATCACCGGCCAGTTCGCCTCCCTGGGCACCAACCTGATCATCGTTTTGCCGGGCCGGGCCGAGACCACCGGCTCCCTGCCGCCCCTTCTGGGCGAGACCCCCCGGGACCTGACCCTGGCCGACGCCCGGGCCCTCCTGGATCTGCCGATGGTGGCCAACATGGCGCCGGTGGTGGTGGGCAGTGCTCCAGTGGCTTTCGGCGGCCGGGAGCGGGAGGTGACCATCCTCGGCACCTCGGCGGCCTATCTGACCATGCGCCACCTGCACATGGCCCGGGGCTCGTTCCTGCCTGCCGAATCGCTGTTCCTGGAGCGCCAAGTCTGCGTTCTGGGCACCAAGCTGGCCGCCGAGCTGTTCGGGGCCGAGGAGGCGCTCGGCCAGCTGGTGCGGATCGGCGGCCGCCGCAGCCGGGTGATCGGCCTTCTGGGCTCCTTGGGGGTCTCCATGGGCGTGGACCTCGACGAGCTGGCCGTAGTGCCGGTGGCCTCGGCCCAGGCCCTCTTCGACTCCGAATCCCTGTTCCGGGTCATCATCGAGGCCCGGGACCGGCAAGCGATCGCCGCCGCCCAGGACGCGGTGCGCCAGACCATCCGCCAGCGGCACGACGGCGAGGATGACGTGACGGTCATCACCCAGGACGCGGTGCTGGCCACCTTCGACCGCATCCTGGCCGCCACCACCCTGATCATGGGCGGGATTGCCGCCGTCAGCCTGGTGGTGGCCGGGGTGCTGGTGATGAACGTCATGCTGGTGGCGGTCTCCCAGCGCACCGTCGAGATCGGGCTCCTGAAGGCCCTGGGCGCCACCGCCGCCGATATCCGCCGGCTGTTTCTGGCCGAGGCCGTCTGCCTGGGCGCCGGCGGTGGGCTCGCCGGGGTTCTGGCCGGCCTGGCCGTCACCGCTGGCCTGCGCGCCTGGCTCCCGGACCTGCCGATCCGCACCCCCTTCTGGGCCGCCGTGGCGGCCGTTGGGGTGGCGGTGGCCACCGGCCTCCTCTTCAGCATCCTGCCCGCCAGCCGGGCAGCCCGCCTGGAGCCGATCCAGGCCCTGGGACGGCGGTGAGTCGTGGGCGCCTTGGACGGGGCCCGGTTCATCGCCACGGCGCTCAGCAGCCATCGGCTGCGCAGCGGCCTTACCGGTCTGGGCATCGCGGTGGGCATCGCCACGGTGGTGCTGCTCACCGCCCTGGGCCGGGGCCTGGAGGGTTATATCCTGGCCGAGTTCACCCAGTTCGGCACCAATCTCATCGGCGTCACGCCGGGCAGGACCGAGACCTTCGGCCACTCCCCTGCCATCCTCGGCACGGTGCGGCCTCTGTCGGTGGACGACGCCGAGGCCCTTGCCCGCCTGCCCCAGGTTCTGGTCTCGGTGCCGGTGCTGCAGGGCAATGCGGCGGTGGAAGTCCAGGGTCGTTCCCGGCGGGTGACCGTCCTGGGGGTGGGCCCGGATGCCCCTCAGGCCTGGCAGTTTGCGGTGGGCGCCGGGCAGTTCCTGCCCCGGGAGGACGCCCGGACCGCCCGCCCCCTGGTGGTGCTGGGGGCCACGGTACGGCGGGAGCTGTTCGGGGCCGCCAGCCCCCTCGGGGCAGTCGTGCGCATCGGCGGTTTCCGCTACCGGGTCGTGGGGGTGATGCAGGCCAAGGGCCAGATCCTGGGCTTTGACCTGGATGATGCGGTCTACGTGCCGGTGGCCCGGGCCCAGGAGCTGTTCAACCGGGAGGGCCTGATGGAGATCGACATCCTCTATGCCCCGGGCGCTGAGGCCGCGGTGGTGGCCGACCGGGTACGCGATCTTCTGGTCGACCGCCACGACCGGGAGGATTTCACCATCACCACCCAGGATCAGATGCTCGACGTGCTGGGCTCGATCCTGGACAAGCTGACCCTGGTG
This sequence comes from Thermodesulfobacteriota bacterium, assembly GCA_040755095.1. Taxonomy (NCBI): domain Bacteria; kingdom Pseudomonadati; phylum Thermodesulfobacteriota; species Thermodesulfobacteriota bacterium. The sequence goes on along the minus strand of JBFMBH010000142.1, from coordinate 7,865 downwards.
GTGGCCGGGCTGGGTGCAGTGTCCCTGGTGGTCGGCGGGGTGGGGATTCTCACCATCATGACCATCGCCGTGGCCGACCGGGTGGCAGAGATCGGCCTGCTCCGGGCCCTGGGCGCCACCAGCGGCCAGATCCTCGGCCTGTTTCTCGCCGAGGCGGTGGTGCTTTCCCTGGCTGGCGGCCTGGCCGGGCTGCTGCTCGGCCTGCTGGCCGCCGGCCTGGTGCGGCTTCTGGTGCCAGCCTTGCCGGTACAGCCCGATCCCTTCTACACCCTCCTGGCCGTGGCCATCGCCCTGTCCGTCGGCCTGGCCGCCGGCGTCCTCCCCGCCCGCCGGGCCGCCGGCCTCGATCCGGTGGCCGCCCTGCGGGGGGAGTAGACACCAGGGGGCTCAGGCCGGCTTCATGCGCCAGCCCCCTGGCCGAGCACCTGTCCGACCTCCTCTACCAGGTCAACTTGGTGGATGGCCGGCCAGGCTACCTCTACATCCTCTTCGAGCACCGCAGCCACGTCGTCGGCTGCCCGCCCCTCGATGTCCTGCGCTACGCGGTCCAGATCTGGAGCCGGCACCGGGCGATGCACGGCACGGACCGGCTGCCGCCGGTGATCCCCATCCTCTTCTACCACGGCCGCCCCGTCTGGTCCCATCCCCTGGACCTCGGGGGCCTCTTTGACCTGCCAGAGCCGCTTTCCCCCTATCGTCCCTCCTTCCGCTACGAGCTCATCGACTTGGCCCGCTGGCCCGACGAGGCCATCCGGGGCGAGGTGCTCTTGCGTACCTTCCTTCTCATCACCAAGCACATCTTCGCCGACGACCTCAACGAGCGCCTGCCAGGGGTCCTCGCCCTCATGCGGGATCTCGCCCGCTCCCGGACCGGCCTCCAGTATGTCGAAACCCTTCTCCGCTACGTGGCCGCAGCAGCGCCCCAGGTGGAGGAGGACGCCTTTCGCGCCGCCATCGACACCACTCTCGCCTCAGGAGATCTTGCCATGCCGACACTTGCCGAACGTTGGGAACAGCGGGGCCTGGAGCGCGGCCTCCAACAAGGGATGACCAGGGCGCTCCGCCGCAGCATCGTCGAGGTCCTGGAGGCCAGGTTCGAAACCGTGCCGGATTCCGTGGTCACCAGCCTGGAGGAGGTGCAAACCGAGATGACCTTGCAGTCGCTCCTCAAACGCGCCGTCACCATCCCCTCCCTGGAGGCCTTCCGCGACCTCCTGCGCCGCACCGTCAGCGACTGAGGTGGCCGGGGCCATGGCGCCCCAAGCAATTTTTCGGGCCGGCAGGGGTCCTTGTCCCCCACCGGCCCAAGAGGGCAATGCCCAGCCAATGCCCGGCCCAGAGATCGACCGCCATGGCCTCGCCGCCCCGCTCGACGCTGACCTCGCGGAAGACCTGGTGCACGTCGATCCCCCGCTCCCGAAACAGGCGCACTGATTCCCCTCGGCCATGGGCTGATGGTTTTTTCAACCCGGCCGAACCTGCGGATTTTTTGGGTCAGCGGCACACCTGACTGCCAGCCGGCTGCGCTCCGGCCTCATCGGCCTGGCCACGGCATCCGGCCTGGCGACGGTCTTCATCCTCATCAGCCGCCCTCCTGGCCGCCCTGGGGGGGCGAATAACGAAGAAGGGCCGGCCACCCAAGGCAGCCGGCCCTTCCGGAAAGCTCGTCCAGCCAGACGGTCCTAAACCATCTTCTCCTCCTTGATGGAGATCGCCACCCGGTAAAGGGCGCTCAGGATGAAGAAGCCGATGGACCAGATGCCGATGGTGATCAGAATCTCCGGCGCCGAGGGGTGATACTCGGTCACCGCCTCCATGGGCGAGGGCACGAAGCCGCCCAGCACCAGCCCCAGGCCCTTGTCGATCCACAAGGAGATGAAGAGGGCGCCACAGGTCAGGGCGAGCAGACCCTCCTTCTCCCGCAAGCCCGGCACGGTGAGCAAAGCGAGAATCGCACCGACCCCCAGGATGGTGGAGGTCCACATCCAGGGCACCAGCTGGGCGTGGCCGTGCAGGCCGGCGAACAGGTACTGCAGGGTGTGCATGTGGCCTGGGATGTTGCTGTAGAAGGCGGTGAACACCTCCAGGAGCACGAAGAAGATGTTGAGCAGCGCCGCATAGGTGACGATGGTGGTCAGCTTGGAGATCGCCTCCTTGCCGGCGTCAAACTTGGAAACCCGCTTGACGATCAGGCAGAGGATGATGAGCAGGGCCGGGCCGCCGGCAAAGGCCGAGGCCAGGAAGCGGGGGGCCATGATGGCGGTGAGCCAGAAGTGCCGCCCGGGCAGACCGGCGTACAAGAAGGCCGTGACGGTGTGGATCGAGACCGCCCAGGGGATGGACAGGTAGATGAACGGCTTGATCCACTTGGGCGGCGGCACCTCCTTCTTCTCCGAAAGCAGCGCCACCCAGCCACAGAGCACGTTCAGGAACAGGTAGCCGTTCAGGACCACCATGTCCCAGAACAGGATCGAGTTGGGGGTCGGATGGAGGATGACGTTCAGGGCCCGCATGGGCTTGCCGAGGTCAGCCAGGATGAAGAGCAGACACATGGTCACCGAGGCGATGGCCAGAAACTCCCCCAGGACAACGATCTTGCCGAAGGTCTTGTAGTTGTGCAGGTAGTACGGCAAGACCAGCATGACCGCCGAGGCGGCGACACCGACCAGGAAGGTGAACTGGGAGATGTAGAGCCCCCAGGACACGTCCCGGCTCATGCCGGTGATCCCCAGACCGGTGTTGTACTGGTAGGCGTAGCTGATCACCCCGAGCCCAATGAGGCCGCCCAGGAGGGTCATCCACCCGTAGTACCTGCTGCTGCCGGTTAGCGCTCTCTCGATCATGGCTTCCTCACACGACGTAGAAGATGGACGGGTTGGTGCCGACCTCCGGCTTGCGGCGGATGGTGCTCTTCACCCGCAGCAGCTGCCGGATCTCGGAGTGGGGATCGTTGAGGTCGCCGAAGACGAGGCCGCCGTTGCGGGTAGCCTCGACACAGGCCGGCTGCTTGCCCTCATCCACCCGCTCGGCGCAGAAGGTGCATTTCTCCACCACCCCCCGCTCCCGGGTCGGGTATTCGAGGTTGATCTTGCGGCCGCCCTTGAGGGTGAGGGCATCGAGACGCGGCTCCCGCCAGTTGAAGCTCCGGGCCCCGTACGGGCAACCGGCCATGCAGAAGCGGCAGCCGATGCAGCGGTGCATGTCCATCATGACGATGCCGTCTTCCGGCCGCTTGAAGGTGGCCTTGGTGGGGCACACCCGGACACAGGCCGGCTCAGCGCAGTGGTTGCAGAGCACCATGAACTGCCGTGCCTTCATGACGTCGCTCATGTACGCCGACTCGGAGCCCGGGAAGACCTCCTGGAACGGCGCCTGCCAGATCCACTTGATCTCCTCCTTCTTGTCGTCGATGCTGGGCACGTTGTGGAGGTTGTGGCAGGCCTCGATGCAGGCCTGCCAATTCTCCTTGCGGCTCATGTCGACGAGCATGCCCCACTGCTTGGCGCCCGGGGCAGCTGCCGGCTCGTGACCCGGCGCGGAAGCGTCCAGGTCACCCGGACGCAGCAGCTCCAGGCCACCGCCGGTCAGGCCGATTACGGTTGTCAGCCCCGCAACCTTCAGGAAATCTCGTCTGTCGATAGCCATCTCACGTGGTCTCCTTCGGTGGGACATGGCAGGTCCAGCAGAACGGCGACACGCCCGCATAGGTGTGGCACTTGTCGCAGAACTCCTTCTTGCTGGTGTGGCATTTCATGCAGGTGTTCTGCAGGCTCATGTTGTGCTGCTTGCCGTCGACGGCGGTGTACTTGCGGGTCGCCTGCCGTACGACATCATTCCGCCAGTCATCAAGCATCTGCATGTGCTGGGCGCGCATGAAGGCGACCGGCTCGATGCACTGCTTTTCCTTCTCGGGCTTCTGGAGCTTGGGCACCGGACTTGCTTCACCGCCCCAGAATGGGTAGGTGATGAAGCCGACGAACAGCACCAGCCCGGTCAGAACCTTCCCGGTGTTGTACATGATCTGAGCCTCCTTATCCGCCGATGGGGTTGCCGCGCATATCGCTTTCCCGCGGGATCTCCCCATCCATGACCAGGGCGTTGCCCACGAGCTCCGAGACTCCGCACACCGCCACGTCCGGGGTCCAGTAGTCGGTGACCAGGTTCGACAGGGTGGCGCGGTCGATGGCGCACACGCAGGACAGCATGTTGACCCCGTGCTTGTCCCGGACATGCTTCACCGCGTTGGCCCGGGGCAGGCCGCCCCGCATCCGCAGCTCCATGATCTCGCCGGTGTTGAGGCCGGTACCGGAGCCGCAACAGAAGGTCTGCTCCCGGATGGTATTCTCGGGCATCTCGTAGAACTTGTTGCAGACATTCTTCAGCACGTAGCGGGGCTCGTCCAGCATACCCATCGCCCGGGCCGGGTTGCAGGAGTCGTGGTAGGTGACCGTCCAGTGGTCGTTCCGGGAGGGGTCGAGCTTCAACTTGCCGTGGCGGATGAGGTCGGCGGTGAACTCGCTGATGTGCACCATCTTGGTGCTGGCCGCATTCTCGAAGCGGGTGCCGGTGATCGGCGACACCGGCAGCTCCAGGTGATCGGCCGGGCCGTTCATGGTGTCCATGTACTGATGGACCACCCGCCACATGTGGCCGCACTCGCCGCCCAGGATCCACTTCACCTTGAGCCGCTTGGCCTCGGCGTACATCTTGCCGTTGAGCTTCTTCATGAGCTGGTTGGAGGTGAAGAGCCCGAAGTTGCCGCCCTCCGACGAGTAGGTGGAGAGGGTGTAGTCCAGGCCGATGTGCTCGAAGAGCATCAGGTAGCCCATGAAGGTGAAGATCCCGGGGTCGGCGAACACATCCGCCGACGGGATGATGAACAGGATCTCCGCGCCCTTGCGGTTGAAGGACGGGTTCAGGCGCAGGCCAGTGATGGTCTCGATATCGTCCAGGAGGAACTCGGCGTTGCCCTTGAAGGTGTGGGGCTGCAGGCCCAGGTGATTGCCGGTGCGGTTGGAGTTGGCGGCCGGCTCCAGGATCCAGTTGGTGCCCACCCCTATCAGGTGCAGGAGCTCCCGGGCCATCATCGTGATCTCGGCGGTGTCGATGCCGTAGGGGCAGAACAGGGAGCAGCGCCGGCACTCCGTGCACTGGTAGAAGTAGATGAACCACTCCTTGACCACCTCCGGGGTAAGCTCCCGGGCGCCGGCCAGCCTTTTCAGCACCTTGCCAAAGGCGGTGAAGTCGTTGCGGTACACCGAGCGCATGAGCTCCGCCCGCAGCACCGGCATGTTCTTGGGATCACCGGTGCCCAGGAAGAAGTGGCACTTGTCGGCGCAGGCCCCGCAGCGGACACAGATGTCCATGAACAGCTTGAAGGAGCGGAACTTGGCCAGCCGTTCCCGCATGCCCTCCAGCAGGATCTCCTGCCAGTTGGGGGCCAGCTTCCAGTCCTCATCCAGGGGCGACCACTCCCGGGGGTTGGGGAACTTGTGGTACTCGACGATGGTCTTCTTCGCCGGGTAGCAGAAGTTTCCAGGCTTGACCACCGCCGGCGTGTCCATCCAGTCCTTGACCGGCACGGCGCCGGTCATCATGGAGGGCTCTTCCGCGACTTTTCGTCCCAGCACGGGTGCTTTTGGCAGGCTCGACATCTCGGTATCCCTTATTGAAGTGGTGACTCGGCGGCGTCCTACGCCTGCGGCTGTTGCGGATCCTTCTCCAACGGCAAGCCGGCATCCCGCATGAAGTCACGGAACTCGTCTTCGTAGGCCTCATAGGCATGGGGCTTGATGTTGGGGTCGTTCCATGGGTTGAGGTGACGCACCTCCCGGCTGTTGGTGGTCAGGTTCCGGGTCGGGCTCATGAAGACCCCGGGCAGGTGCATGAGCTTCGAGAAGGGAAAGTAGGCCATGAGCGTCGAGACCAGGAACAGGTGCACATAGAAAGGTGCCCCGATCTCGGGATTGATGGAGGGGCTGAAGTCCGCCAGGCCGATGAGGAACTCCTTGACCCCGGCGATGTTCACCTTGAAGATATACCGCATCAGGATGCCCGACAGGCAGACGGCAAAGATCAGGAACAAGGGGAAGTAGTCGTTGGCCAGGGAGATGTAGCGCACCTGCGGAATGATCACCCGGCGCAGGAAGAGGAAGGTGGCGGCGCCCAGGATCAGGAGGTCGGTGACATAGAGTCCGGGCAGGGTGATCTGGAAAAAGGAATCCATGGCGTCCAGGGCCAGGATCGGCGCCGGCACCGGGTCCACGAACAGCCGGAAGTGGCGCAGGAAGATGATGAAGAAGGAGTAGTGAAAGAGGATGCCAAACAGCCACAGCCACTTGGTGGGGCCATAGATCAGACGCGGGCCGGCCTGGATGGAGGTGCGGGTGTTGCGGAACAGGGAGCGGAAGCAGACGATCTCCAGAAACATGCGGCCGACCACGCCCGCGGTGCTGGAGGGGCAGTCCAGGGTGCTCTGCTTCACCCAGGGCAGGGACTTGGCCTGGCCGCCGGAGGTGGCGATGGAAAAGGGCGCCGGCGACTTGGCCCAGTCCACCACCTTGGCGACGAAGAAGCCGAGGAAGGTGGCGATGGCCGCATACGGTATGACGATGCCGAACAGCCACTTCAACCCGTCGATCTGGGCACCCAGCAAGGGGATGACGACCAGCGCCAGAACAGCCAAGAAGGGCATCAAGATGTTCATCTGTTCCTACCTCGCTCCATGAAGGCTAATGATGTTGGCATCCTGTTCGTCGGTGGGCTGGTCCGGCAGTTCAGTCACCAGCTTGGCACGGCGCAAGAGGAGGTGCATCTCACGCCTGGCGGCCCGCGTCTTCATGTCGTAGATCCGCTCCCGGCATCCCATGAAGATGTCGAAGGCCGCGAGACCGAGGTCATCGATCCGGGCCTCCAGCTCCGCCAGCTCGGCCAGGAGATCCGGGCCTGCCAGCTCCTTGGCCAGGGCCTGCCGCAGCACCGCCTTGAGCCGGAAGAAGATGGCCAGGGCCTGGGACGGGGACAGATCCTGCACGGCCCGGATCTTGATGATCTGCTCCAGGGCGGCCAATGTCCGCTCGGTGGGCTTGCCCGCCACCAGTTCGGCGAACAGGATGGCAATACTTTCCCAGACGATGTGGCCGATCGGGTTGGCGAAGGGGTCTTGGAGGTTGAGGAAGAAGCGGGCACTCTCGGCGGGGTAGGTGGCCACGATTTCCCGGAGCCATCCGTGGAGCACGGCTTCTTTCCGTTCGGCCAGCAGTTCCGCCAGCTTCATGCCTGGATCACCTCGTTGGTGGGCAGGCGCGGGGCGCTGCCCTTCAAACAGCATTGGGACCCGCGCGCGGATAATGAATGAGGACTCATTTTGGCGTGGGAGTGGGCTGTGATTAACACAGGCATCTGGGATTGTCAAGCCTTGCGCGCGCACCCAGCCGCGATTGGGACTCGGCCTGCGGCTGCTGCCTTTGGCCGGACGGCGACGCGGAGCCGAAGCGGCCTGGGCCGAGCGGCACACCGGAAGCCAGCTGCCGGTGGCTGCGTATTTTCCTTCAAGCTGTTCGCGCAGATAGCCGATCCGTTCCATAGCGGCACAGGCGTTGCGGCGCGTCGCCTCCTGCGACAGTGCCCGTTGCCGCGGCGGCGAGCAGCCCTTTGCCCAGGCCTTACCGCAGGCCCGCTGCCGGCGCCTTTCCCCGGGCGGCGTCTGATGCCTGCGCAAGAAGCCATTCATTCTGGATGAGGATCATGCCATGACCAGAGGCACGTGGGCCGGTTACGGCCTGGCCGCCCTGCTGATGATCACTGCCGGCGTCGGGCCCGGGGCCGGCGCCCAGGGTACGCCGCCGGCGCCCCCGGCCCCGCCC
>JBFMBH010000141.1 GCA_040755095.1 Thermodesulfobacteriota bacterium | reverse complement strand
CCCTGGCAGCACTTGCCTCGGCAACTTCCCTGGCTTGACGGTGTCACCCTCAACCTCCATTTCGCCTGAATCACCTGGCGGATGTTATGCCGCTGTGACGGTGATAGGGGGCGCGAAAATCGGTGTTTGTCTCATTTTCGGGGTCCACTATAAAGCTCCTGGTCGAGCAGGCGGTTGCAGAGACGCACCGCAGTCCCGGCCACCATACCGCGCACGGAGTTGAAGGCCGCACGCTCGAGGTCACTTCCTGGGCCTGAGTCGTCATCCACGGTCGGATCAGGGGATCGACTCAGATCCAGCAGGCGGAGCACGAGGCGGGCCAAGGAAGCCTCGTCCTCCAACACCTCGGTACAGGCGCCAAGCACCCACGCCAAGTCCCGGTCCCGCCGGCCCAGGAGCGGCGGCCGGTCCAGGAGACCGAGCAGGTTACGCGCGAGATCGGCCGCCTCGGGGAGAGGCGCCAAGGGCTGCCAGCCCCGGGATGACTGCAGGGTCTCGAACCGAATGGCCAAGTGATCGGCGGCGCCCGTCACGATTGCTTGGCCATAGCCCGGGTCGCCGTCTGCCCGGGACAGCCGATCAGACAACAGGCCCAGAAAACGCAGTGGATCCCGCGCCGCAGCATCCCGCAACACCTGTTCGACCTGCGTCCAGCCGCCGACATAACCCCGATCGGTCATCTCGCGGCGCTCCGGGTCCAGTTGGTAATGGTCCAGCAGCCGTAGAACCCCCTGGTCGGAAAGGCCCAACATCTCATCCACGGTGAGGGGCGACCCCACCAGGCCCCCCCAGGAGCGCAGTCTTGGCTTCGGCTCGAACCTGCCGAAGCACCGTGCCCAGTGGTCAAGAAATCCCTGCGCCTCCGGGGTGCGAAACATGGCAGGGATCCGGATGAGGTAGTTGTAGATCGTGCGGGCGGCCCACTCGTCCTCCCTCTCGGCGCGCCATTCCGGGTCGTCCCAGAGGGCCAGGATGATCGCCTGATTGGCCAGGCGGGCCTCGTCGCTGACATGGGGATAGGCCTCTCGCATGAGCAACCCCAACTCGTATCCCAGCTGGTAGTCCCGCACCAGAGCTTTGTCCGTCAGCTGGGCCTCCATGCCCGGGATGTTCGTTTCGACCGCCTGCCGGTATGCCTGGATCAGAAGGTAGCGCAGACCCAGCTCGGGTACGTAGCGAAGCTGCGGCTCGTGAGCGCGCCACCACTCGGTGTCCCGCCGGGCGCGGTCCTTCAGTGCCTCCTCGAGAGCGATGAGCAGGAGCACGAACGAACCGACATGCCGACCATGGTCGAACCACTCCCGGGCATCCTCCCAGGAGGTTTCGGTCAGGCAGAACGAATAGAGGCCAGGCGCACCAATGACCATGACCTTGGCAGCCCGCTGGCTCCAACGCCGCAGATCTTCCAGCACGAGGTCCAGAAGCGCGTCGGAGGCGAGGAGTCTCCTGGCCAGAAAATCGTTGGGATCGAAGGTATGGGGATCACAGTGAAGCTTGGACCGGATCTGCAGGGGACTGATGTCCTTGTCGTCCACATTTCGGGTGATGGACCGCCACAGCAGGGCGTCGCCACCATCCGTGGCTGCAACCCATCGGCTCAATGGGTGTCCCAGAAGATGCCGGTCTGCTGACTTCTCGATCAGAATGGTGAAGAGGTCCTCGACGCCCGGGGTGTGCCACGCCGCAAAATCCGCCAGGCCGATGATGACCGACCGGGCCACGTCATCCTCCGCGCCCCACCCTTCCTGCAGGGCCTCCCGCCACAGGCCAAGGACCTCGGCTGGGCATCTCGTCGCCCACTGCCGGCTCTGGCGGAGGAAATCCAGCAGCCACTCCTCCCGGCCTGCCGTTGCCTTGGCTGCCGGCAGCCAGTGCTCCCGCAGGAACAGAAGCCAGGCTGGGGAATTGACGCGCCAGAGGAGCCGCCGGAACAGGTCCGGCATCTCGTGGAAGAGAAAGCGGCAGAGCGGCCAGTCCTCCGCTTCGGGTACCAGCTCTGCCAGCGATTCCACCAGGAGACGCTTCAGGTGGTAGACGACCTTCTGCTCGGCGACAGCCGCTCGGACTTGCCGCCGGAACCGGGCCCGATCCGTTGCCCGGAGCGCGAAGAAGAAGGAGCGGATGGTCGGCCGGATGAAGGGCAACGGCGGATGCGCAAGGATGAAGGCGCACAGATCCTGCCCCTGGGCGAAAGCCCTTCGAACCAGGATTGTCTCCAGAAGCGTCTGGTGGGCAAAGCCCAGACGGCCTGGCGCCAGCTCATGGAGGATCCCCTGGCTCTCCAGGCGCTGGACCATCGCTTCGTCGCCGGCCACGGCACGCCGTGGCACTGCGGAGCCCCGGGCACGGGCCAGATTGCGGGCCATGGTCTCCAGGACGGCCAGGGCCGCCGTGCCCAGACACGCGTCCCGCCCCACGATCTCATCGAGGTAGCGATCGTGGAGCTGCCACGCCGTGGCCACGCCAGCAGGCACACCGCCCATGGCCACCAGCCTCTCGAAGACCCGGAGGTTCTCCGGAACCACGAGCAGCGCCCGGAGCGCCGGCGTCAGACTCTCGGGCTCCACCTGCCAGCGCCGGAGTAGGGGCGCGACCACCTCCGGGAACGGCAAGGGCTCCAGGCGGATGGTCTCCTGCCACGCTCGACCGCGCAAGACCGGGTCGTACTGCAGATCGAACTCTCGGCACGCGGCGACCAGCGACACCCCGCGGGTCCTCTCCAGACGGTCCATGAGGCTCAGAAACACCCGCAGGGCGCGCTGTTGCCGGCCGATGGACAGCACATCCAGGGAGTCGATCACCACGACCACCGGTCGCACAGCGGCAAGCCGGGCGCACCGGCCGACCAGATCGTCCGGGAGCCCCCGTGCCACCAGGTCGGCCTCGGTTTCCGCGGCCGCAAAGAGGTCTGCCTTGAGAAACAGGAGCGCCCAGGCGGCCTGGACCTTCTCGATGTGGTCGGCAAGGTCCAGCAGAAGGCAGGTCTTGCCGGTCCCCGGGCCGTCGGTGACCATGATGGTGCGGCAGCCCTGCTCCAGCAGGCTGATGACCCGGTCAAGCTCCGGCCGCCGGATGGGCTCGCCGGCAATGGTGCGCGGCCAGTGGCGGCCGACGGCGGATGCATTGCGAAAGAGCGCCAGGGTTTCGTCTTCGGACCGGTGGGGGGCCAGTTGGATCCCTTCTGCGGCCAAAGCGTTGCGGAGGGCATCCCGGGTGATGACCGGCGCATGCTCGCCCAGTTTGGTCTGGTGCCGATCCAGATGGGCACGCAGGACGGCCAGCGCCCGGTCCGGGTGCGGAGCGAGGCGGTCCATCGCCTCCCGGTTGAGCCGCTCCCAGGCCTCGAAGCCATGGTGGTCGGCAATGCGCACGCGGGCAAGCAGGGCGAACGCCGTTGGGGGAGGCCTCTCCAGGACCTGGGCCACCTTGCCCAGCAGCTCACTCGCGGCGCCAGGGGCGCCCCGGGCGAAGGCCGGATGGTCCGGATAGGCTCGGCAGTCTTCGATCAGGGAGGCCAGCTCCCCGAACGGCGTTCGGGAGTAGAGCCAAACCTGGGCGGTGGACGAGACCTCCAGTTGATCCCTGGCCTTGCGGAGATCGTCGGCAAGCGCCCCATCGCTCAGACCCCACACCCGGTGCCTGGGCTGGTTCTTTTTGATGAGATTGAGCCAGACCCGCCCATCCTCGAAGCGGACGACCACGTCGTCCGCGCTCACGGGGAAACCCTCCCCCGGCAGACCAAGGCTCTCGGCCTGCACGTCTCGGATCGCCGTATCGCCCAAGAGTCGCACCAGCCAGTGGAGAGCCACCAGCCGCTGATACTCGTCCCCCTGGGAGGAGCGCACGCCCGCTCGGCTCACGGCGTCTCCCCTGCGGAGCCGCCAGGCAACCCGAATGGACTTCGGCTTGACTGAACGGCGCCCCCCTGCGTCATCCAGCTGACCCATCCAGATACTGGCGGCCCACAAGACACCTGCATCAGTCGATCAGTCAGAGGAGATAGCCTCGAGCATGAAGCTCCTGGGCAGCTTTCTCAATCTCGGCTGGTGGGAATTTCGGCTTGATCTCCTGCACCAGGCGGAGGGTTTCGTCCCATTGCGCGGTCTTGCCGCCGCGCCGCAGATCCCGGTTGACGTAGACGAGGGTGGAGCGCAGCTCCAGCTCCCGGGCATTGAGGTTGCCGAACTCGTCCACCAGCCGTGTGAGAGCCTGTTGGACGTCGGTCTCTCGGAGGAATGCTTCCCCCTTGTGAACGACAGAGGGGGCCTCCTTGCCGGGGGTAATTCGATAGCCGCCAACCGCGGAGGCACTGGCCTCGACATCGACCCCGCCCAGGGACTCAGCCAGGGCAAGGTCTTGCAGGAGCTGGGAGGCAAAGGGACCGTAGGTATAGAGAGTGAAGTCATACCCGCAGTCGACGCCAAAGGCCTCCTGCAGGAGATAAACCATCTTCTGGAGGACAGTCTTGCCGAACTGCGGGGATGTCTTCTGAAGCCGGTCAGCCAGCTCCGTAATGAGGGCATACCGGTGCCAGGGAATGTTGAGGCCGGTGGGCTTCATGATGTGCTCTCCTTCCGCGCCCTGATCCTTTCAACCATGGCCCTGACCGCGCCGGAGCAGATCCAGGGTCGTCCGGCAGGGTCGCGCAGACCAGAAGGGGAGGAGCCTCGCGCCCTCGGGGACAAACCGCACCCGGAGATGCGAAACCCCGAGGCGGTCCAGGAAGCGTTCAGGACATTTGGCCGTCAGGGCGGTCTGACTTGGCCGTTCTTGGGGTCCTGCTCCGAGGTGTCGATCCCGGCGTCCGGCACGTGGGGCTTCTCTTCACGCGCAGCCCGGACGTCAGCCCGCCGGTGGGGTCTGGTCGAGAATCCGGCGCATGGCGGCGATGGTGGCGTGGTAGTCGGGGGTGCCGAAGATGGCGGAGCCGGCGACGAAGATCTCGGCGCCGGCAGCGACCACCGGAGCGAGGGTGGAAAGGCCAATGCCGCCATCCACCTGGATGCGGGCCGGGCTGCCGGCCTCTTCCAGCATAGCCCTGAGGGCGCGGATCTTGGGCAGGGCGGAGGGGATGAAGGCCTGGCCGCCGAAGCCAGGGTTGACGCTCATGATCAGGACCAGATCCACGTCCGGAAGGACCCAGCGGATCGCCTCCAGGGGGGTGGAAGGATTCAAGACCACCCCGGCCAGCTTGCCGAGATCCTGTTTGATCACCTGGATGGTCCGGTGCAGGTGGGGGCAAGTCTCGGCGTGGACGGTGAGCCAATCGGCACCCGCCTTGGCAAAGGCGGCCAGGTAGCGGTCCGGCGCCTCGATCATGAGGTGCACGTCCAGGGGCAGGTCGGTGACCGGCCGCAGCGCCTCCACCACCAGGGGGCCGATGGTGATGTTGGGCACGAAATGGCCATCCATGACGTCCACATGGATGACGTCGGCGCCGGCCGCCTGCACGGCCCGAACCTGGTCGCCCAGGCGGGCGAAATCGGCAGAGAGGATGGAGGGGGCGATGAGATGACGGCGCATGGGAGCGGCTCCTGGCTGGGCGGCGGTGGGGTCAGGGCTGGGCGCCGGCGCCTACGGTGACCATGATGTAGCGGTCGGGCTGGATGTATTTCCGGGCCACCGCCTGGACGTCGGCGGCGGTGAGATCGGCGATCCGCTGCAGGTACCGGCGGCCGAAATCCAAGCCCAGATCGTAGGTTTCATTCAAGGCCATCTCCAGGGCCTGGGCACCGTAGGATTCGAGACCCAGCTGGTAATGGCCGGCCAGCACGCTTTTCGCCCGCGCCAGCTCGGCGGCGCTGATGGGCTCCTCCCGCAGCCGGTAGAGCTCCCGCCAGATCCCCCGGATGGCATCGTCCTTCTTGTCGGGACTGGTGCCGATGTAAACGCCGAGGCCACCTGTGTCGAGGCCGAGCTGGGTGAAGGCGGACAGGCTGTAGGCCAGGCTCTCCTTGTCCCGCAGCTCGGCAAAGAGACGTCCGCTCTGGCCGGAGAGCACCGTCTCCAGAAGATCGATGGCGAAGCGGTCCGGGCTGGACAGGGTGGTGCCCAGAAAGCCCACCACCAGATGGACCTGCTCCTTCTCCCGGCTGACGATGGCCAGGCGGGGGGCCGGCGGCGGATCCGGCGGGACCGGCGCCGGCCGCTCCGCGGCGCTGCCGGCCGCCGGCCAGTCGCCAAAGAGCCGGGCCACCAGGTCCCGGACCTTGGCCGCCTGCACATCCCCGACCACGGCCATCACCAGCCGCTCCGGCCGCGCCTGCTGCCGGTAGATCCGGGCCAGATCCTCCCGGGTGAGCGCGGCCAGCGAGGTCTCGGAGCCGGCCAGGTTGAGGCCGTACGGGTGGTCGCCGTAAAGCTGGCGGTTGAGCTCCCGGAAGGCCACGGTGGGCAGGGAGTCGTCCTGCTGCCGCAGCTGCGCCAAGAGCTCGGGCCTGAGCTTGTCGATCTCCTCCTGGGCCAAGGCCGGTGTGCGGATGACCTCGGCCATGAGCCCCAGGCCCTCTTCCAGGAAGCGGGCCAGAAAGGAGCCCCGGAGGCCGAAGGTGTTCTTGCCGGTGAAGCCGGCGATGTCGGCCGCCATGTCGGCCACCGCCAGGGACATCTCCCGGGCCGAGCGCTTTTCGGTGCCCTTGGGCAGAAGCTCGCTCAGGAAGGTGAAGGCGCCGTTGGTGTCCCGGTCTTCGGCCATGAGGCCACCGGGAAAGACCAGGCGCACCCCGACGGTGGGCACGTCCGGCGCCTCCCGCACCAGAAGGGTGATGCCGTTGTCCAGCTGGAAGCGGTGGACGTCGGAAAGAAAGGCCTCCGGCACCAGGGAGCTGGACGCCCCTTCCCGGGCTGCGGCATCGGCCCGCTCCACCAGATCCCGCAGGGTGCCAGCCTCCAGGGCCGAGTGGCTGTCGGCCGCCACCAGCAGGCCGGCCACCACCCGGCTGCCCTCGAAATACTGGCCGGCCACCCGCTGGACATCCTGGGCGGTGGCCTCCCGCAGCCGGTTGAGATAGGCGGTCTCCCGGGGGTCGCCGGCCAGGAATTCGAAGGAGCCCAGCATCCGGGCCTGCCCCTCCACCCGCTCCAGGTTGAAGACGAAGTCCGCCTCCAGGTTGCGCTTGGCCCGCTCCAGCTCCTCGGCCGTCACCGGCTGGTACCGGAGCCGGAAGACCTCGGTGAGGCACGCCTCCAGGGCTGCCTCCGCCTTGGCGGGATCAACGAGGGCGGTGATCTCCAAGAGGCCCGGGTCGGCGGGGGTGAAGGTGGAGGCATCGATGCGGAAGACCAGGCCCAGCTCGTCCCGCAGCCGATGGTACAGACGGGAGCTCTCGCCGTGGCCCAGGATGTGGGAGACCAGATCCAGGATCGCGGTGTCCGGGCTGTCGAAGCGGCTGATGGGCAGGCCCACCGCCAGGTGCACCTGGCGGACATCGTCGACGATCTGGAAGAAGCGGGGGCTCGCAGGCAGCGGCTCCCGCACCAGCTCCGGCCGCTGCCTGGTGCTGGCCGGCAGCCCGCCCAGAAGCTGGCTCACCCGCGCCTCCACCTTCTGGGCCGCCACATCCCCCACCACCACCACCGCCAGGTTGCCGGCCTGGTAATGGCGGTCGATGTAGGCCAGGATCTTGTCCCGGGTGAGACTCGCCACCGTGGCCTCGCTGCCGATGATCGGCCGGCGGTACGGGTGCTGGCTGTAGGCGTTGGCCATCAGCGCCTCGAAGAGCCGGATCGGCGGCCGATCCTGGCGCATGCGCACCTCCTCCAGCACCACCTGCTTCTCCCGCTCCAGCTCGGCGGGGTCGAAGACGGAGTGGAGGACGGCATCGGCCAGGACGTCCAGGGCCGCTTCCCAGCCCGCGGCAGCCAGGGTGGCGTGGTAGACGGTGTACTCGTAGGAGGTGAAGGCATTGACCGAGCCGCCCAGGCCCTCGATCACCCCGGCCAGCTCGCCCGGCCCCCGGGTGGGGGTGCCCTTGAAGATCATGTGCTCGATGAGGTGGGTGATGCCCGCCTCGCCGGGATCCTCGTAGACACTGCCCGCCCGGACCCAGATCTGCACCGTCACCGCCGGGCTGGCCGGCGTCTCCTTGACGATGACCGTCAGGCCGTTGTCCAGGGTGGACTTGTAGAGGTGGCGGCCGAGGTCCTCGGCCTGGGCTATCGGGCCTGCCATCGAGATCGTCATCGCCATCACCGTCGCGAAAAGGCTGACTGTTGCGAGAAAGCGGCTCACCTGCGACACCCTCCCTAAGGGTAGTTGGCCGAGCCCGATGCCAGGGGACGGCCGCGGTTACGGGCCACGAAGAGGATCGCCCCGGCCACCAGCATGAGGCTGCACAGAAGCTGGCCCATGGTCAGGGGGCCGAGGATGAAGCCCAGCTGGGGATCCGGCTCCCGGAAGGCCTCGACCACGAAACGGAACAGGCCGTAGAGGACCAGGAACAGGCCCAGCATGCTGCCGGCCGGCAGCCGGCGGTTCTTGACCTGCCAGAGGATGGCAAAAAGGACCACCCCCTCCAGGAGGCTTTCGTAAAGCTGGGAGGGATGGCGGGGCAGGGGCCCGCCCTGGGGGAAGACCATGGCCCAGGGCACGTCGCTCACCCGGCCATAGAGCTCGCCGTTGATGAAGTTGCCCAGCCGGCCCAGGGCCAGGCCGACCGGCATGGTCACTGTGTAGGCGTCGGCGGTCTGCCAGAAGCCCAGGCCGACCCGGCGGCAGAACCACCAGCCCCCCAGGATGAGGCCCAGAAGGCCGCCGTGGAAGGACAGCCCGCCCCGCCAAACCGCCAGGGCCTCCAGAGGATTGTCCAGGAAATACGGCCCGTTGTAGAAGAGGATATAGCCAAGCCGGGCCCCCAGCACCAAAGACAGCAGCAGGACCACATTGAGGTTGTCCATCTGGGCCGCCAGCCGGGTCAGCTGGAAGCGGCGGGTCTGGTGCCGCACCAGGAAATGGGTGGCGACAAAGCCCAGCACGTACATGAGGCCGTACCAGCGCACCTGCACCGGCCCTATGGCCACCAGTACCGGATCGATGTTGGGATAGGGCAGCATGGACGGCCTCAAAACCAGTCCTGGTCCCGCTTCCGCCGCCGCTCCTTCTTCCAGGCCGGCCCGGACTTGCCCGGCCGGCCCTTCCCGGACCGGTTGTCCCCGGCCGAACCGATCAGGTCCCGGAAGGGGTTGATCACCGGCTCCGGAGCGGTCTTCCTGGCGGAGGGTGCCTTCTCCCGGGTCTTGGGCAGGGGGGGGCCGGTCAAGACGGTCGCCGGCAGCCGGTCGGCCAGAAACAGGGTCTCGCCGCAGGGCTGGAAGACCACCCCTTCCGCCAGGGCGGCCTGCACGTCCACCCGGACGATCACCGGCTCCGGGTCCCGGCGCCGGCCGATGCAACGGGCCAGCTCCTCGGTCCGGGCCAGCACCACCAGGCTGCGGCCGGCAGCCGGTGCCAGTCCCTCGGCCCGGACATGGGCATAGGCCCGGGGCCGCACCGCGGCAAAAAGCACCGCCGGCCGGCTGGCCGCCACCGGCAAAGGCAGCCGCCGCCGGGCGCGCACCAACCGGCCGTCCTCGCTCACCTCCATCTCCTCCTGGCCGGAGGTCAGGAGCAGGTCCTTGAGAAGGCCGTCCCGCAGAAAGGCCCAGCCCGGCTCCTGCTGCACCGCCCGCAACAGCTCTTTCGCCGGCAGCCAGCCCGCCTGGTCGAGCACCAGGCCGAATTCGTCCGGCCGGTGGCCGAGGATGTAGATGAGAAGTCTTTCCAGCTGGCGGGTCTGGTGGCGGTCCACGCTGGCTATTCGGCCAGGGCCCGGCTGAAGAGGTCGTTGGCCAGGCGGGGGTTGGCGCGGCCCCTGGTGCGCTTCATGAGCTCGCCGACAAAAAAGCCCATGATCTTCGTACGACCGGCCCGGAACTGGGCCGCCTGCTCGGGGTTGGCGGCGACGATCTCCTGGACCAGGACGGCCAGCTCGCCTTCGTCGCTGACCTGGGACAGGCCTTTCTCCGCCACCAGGGCATCGGGGTCCTTGCCGGTGGCCAGCATGTCCACGAACAGGGACTTGGCGATCTTGCCGCTGATGGCACCCTGGTCCACCAGGGTCAAAAGTCGGCCCAGGCTGGCCGGGGTGATCGGCAGGGCAGCCGGATCGCCCTCTTCGCCTTTCAGCTCCCGCATGAGCTCGGACATGATCCAGTTGGCCGCCTTCTTGGGCTGGGGATAGCCGGCCAGCACCGCCTCGAAGTAGTCGGCCAAGGGCCGGCTGGCGGTGAGCACCCCGGCGTCGTAAGCGCCCAGCCCCAGCGCCTCTTCGAAGCGCTGCCGCCGGGCGTCGGGCAGCTCCGGCAGGCGCGCCCGCACCGCCTCGATCCAGGCCGCATCGATGGCCAGGGGCACCAGATCCGGATCCGGGAAGTAGCGGTAGTCGTGGGCCTCCTCCTTGCCCCGCATGGGCAAGGTGGCGCCCTGGTCGGCATCCCAGAGCCGAGTCTCCTGGACGACGCTGCCGCCGTCCAGGAGGACGTCCCGCTGCCGCCGGGCCTCGAACTCCAGGGCCCGCTGCACGTTGCGGAAGGAGTTCATGTTCTTGAGCTCGGTGCGGGTGCCGAAGGTCGAGGCTCCGGCCGGCCGCAGGGAGATGTTGGCGTCACAGCGGAAGGAGCCCTCCTCCATGTTGCCGTCGCAGATGTCGAGATAGCGCAGGATCTGGTGCAGCTTGCGCAGGTAGGCGGCCACCTCCTCCGGCGAGCGCAGGTCCGGCTCGGAGACGATCTCCATGAGCGGCGTGCCGGTGCGGTTGAGGTCCACATAGCTCAATGGCTGCCGCTCGTCGTGGATCAGCTTGCCGGCATCCTCCTCCATGTGGATGCGGGTGATGCCGATCCGCCGGCGGCCCGCCTCGGTGTCGATGACCACGGCGCCGTGCTCGGCCAACGGCAGCTCGAACTGGGAGATCTGGTAGCCCTTGGGGAGATCGGGGTAGAAGTAGTTCTTGCGGGCGAACTGGCACCGGGAGCGGATGGTGCAGCCGGTGGCCAGGGCCATGGCCATGGTGTAATCCACCACCTTCCGGTTCAGGACCGGCAGCACCCCGGGCATGCCCAGGCAGACCGGGCAGGTGTTGGTGTTGGGCGGCGCGCCGAAGCGGGTGGAGCAGCCGCAGAAGATCTTGCTGGCGGTCTTGAGCTGGGCGTGCACCTCCAGCCCGATCACAATCTCGAAATCCATGACAGCCTTGTCGCGAGTGTCTGGCCGAGGGGACAATCAGGCCTCGACCG
>JBFMBH010000140.1 GCA_040755095.1 Thermodesulfobacteriota bacterium | reverse complement strand
TGGATGGGGGGCTGGACGACTGCAGGCTCGGGGCGGGGCGCCGCAAGCAGCGAGGCCGCCTGGGCAGTGCCCCGGCGGCCTCGCGGGTCGTGCTCGGGAGGCGGGCGGGCTGCCCGCCGACCTCAGTGATGGTCCTCGTAGCCGGTGAACATGGCTTTGAAATGGGCCAGCGGCGTGTGGCCGAGGGTGGCCAGGTAGGCGTGGGCGACGAGGAAGGCGCTGAAGAAGAAGAAGAGGACCACGTGCACGGTGTCAACGATCTTCACCCCACCGAGGATGTCGATGTAATTGGCGAAGCCTTTGATCCGCCACAGGAACAGCCCGGTAATCATCTGGGCAGGCAGGAACAGGAACATAATGCCCAGGTACGCCTTCTGCTGCAGGGCGTTGAACTTGTGGTCCGGGGTCATGGTGTGCGGGTTCTTCTCCCCTTTGAAGTAGCCAGAGGTATAGAACTTGGTCTGACGGATGGCGTCGGGGATGAAGGTCTTGGGGTTGGGGAAGTAGAGGCGGATCTTGCCGGTGCCGAAGTAGAACGAGACCCACAAGGCGTAGGCGCCGATGACCACGAAACCGACGTAGTTGTGGATCCGCACCGCCTCTTCCAGAGAGAAGAAGCTGAACATCTCGGCAAAACGGATCTGCAGGCCGGTCACGATCAGCAGCACAAAGCTTACCGCGTTGACCCAATGCCATACTCGAACGGGGGCGGGGTGGACGTACATCTTCTTGGGGTGTTCAGCCGTGTACACGGAATGGATATGCAGCTTGCGTGCCTGTTGTTGCATGGTGGCCCTCCTTACAGTTCATCATGCTCGCGCCTGCGGTTGGGGATGGTCGCAATCCGCGCCAGGAGATGGATCGTGACCACCGCAGCGGCCGCCGCGATCATGCCGACCCCGATCTTGTCCAGTAGCCGGATCCGTGTGCCGCCCAGGGCGTAGAAGTGGCTCACATGATAGCTCTCCAGTACCGCCCGCTCCACATTGCTGTGGGTGGTCGTCCGGTCCGGCTCGGCCAGGGTCAGGCGCACCTCCTCGAAGAAGGGCGACGTGGGCACGTGGCACTGCTCGCATTCGCGGTTCGCCACTCCCCGGTTGACGTGGTGCACGGACGGCTGCAGCTCGATGACCAGCTCACCATGGACGGTAACCCGCACGTCCTTCTGCCGGAGCAAGAAGACCATGTCATCGAATTCGCCGGCATTGATGACCTGATCCTTGTTGCGGTCGACCAGGGGCAAGAAGTCCGCCGGAGTGGTGCCCATGGCGGTCATCAGCTCGGGCGTGGTCAGGAAGCGGTTGTTGACCAGATCAAAGAAGCGCAGGTTGATGTGGCGGGGGGCGTCCGGCGCGTGGCAGACCGTGCACTCCACGAAGGCGAAATGGGTTTCCTTCTGGGGCAGCCAGTCATGGAACTTGCCAGGGTTGTGGCACTTGAGGCAAAAGGCGTTCTCCCGCTCCAGTACCGAGTTGGCATCCAGATGGGAGGTGTAATGGTATTCGTGGCAGGCGTAGCAGGGGATGTTGATGCCCTTGCCGCTGGCCTTGCGGTGGACACTGTTGGTGTAGGCCCGGGCCTCGGCGTCGTGGCAGTTGTCGCACGATACCGGCTCGGCACTGGTGGAGTGGGGAACCTCGTTGTCGAAGTTGAGGGTGGCCAGGTCGCTGTGGCAGTCGACACAGCCGATGCCGTTGATGTTGTGCACCGAGTGCTTGAAACGGTTGCTGTCGACAAAGAGCTCGTGCTTGATGCCCTCCGACGCCGCCCGGCTGAGTCCCGCGTCGCTGTGGCACTCAAGGCAGTCGCTGTTCTCTGTCGCCCCGACCATGCGTGGCGTGGCAGCCCCCACACAGACGATGACGAAGCAAGAAAGGAGCGCCAACCTGACGAGTACTCTTCCCATTTCTCGTACCTCCCCCATTGTGGGTCATCCCGATGTCCTGTGGTTGCCGTGGTCAGTGCCGCCGTGCGCAGGCTGTGGTCGCCTCACCTCCTGGTGTCTGCATGCTCGGGCCCGTGTCTCGGGGTCGCCCACCCGGCTACACAAGTGTGGCGCCCGTGCTTCATCCTGCAACACTTCGCATTGGACTACCTGGCTTGCCTCTTGTCAATATAAATATAAACCCCTGCTGGCAGAAATTGACGAATCTCTATGGTTGCGGTAGGTGACTGGATAGCCGAAGTGCCGCAGCCAGGAGGCGCCGGCTTTCGCGGTGGTGCGGTTTCGGGTAAGCTCCCGGACTGGTGCCGTCGCTGGCGGCTTCTCTGGGGGCCGGCTGGCTCGGCCGCCCCAAGTTCTCCTTCCAAGCCCTTTGGATCTCACCCAGCCCATGGCAGACACGACAGAGATACCGGCGTACACGAAGTGGGGGGCCAGGCTGACAACCCTGGTCATGCTGCTCCTGGCCTTTTTTCTTCTCAAGAACTGTGCCGTGTCGCTGGTGTATGGCCCGGCCACGGAGGAGGCGGCCCTGGAGCAGTACCGGCAGATGGGGCGGCAGGCTGGAGAGCGGCAGGCGGCAGGCGAGCCACCGGCGGCAGAGCCGGAGGTGGCCAATCCGCTCCTGCGCAAGGCCTATCAGGGAGGGTTTCGCGAAGGGTACGATGCGGCCCGCGGCCACTGACCCGGCCGCAAGGCAGGCGCGGCAGGGAGGCTAGCGGGGTGGCTTTAGGGGGGGCAACCCCTGGAAGACCCGGCCGAAGAACCGCTCGCCCAGCAGAAAGCCGGTGCCGAGCAGACCGAGACTGCCCAGCACCACCAGAAGCTCGGCACTGGAGGGGGCGTACTCCAGATGGGGCGGCACGCCATCCCAGCCCCGAAAGGCGGGGATGATCTGGCCGGCAATCAGGATGTCATAGCGCTGGAAAAAGGCACCTACCAAAGCCAATGCTGCCGCAAGTCCGATCAGCCGCGTCCGGGTCAGCCGGCTGGCGAGGAGCAGGCCAAGGGGGGCCACGAGGCCGAGAGCGGTTTCGAAGATCCAGAAGTTGGTCGCCAGGGGGCCGGAAATGAAGAGCTGCGCCCCCTGCCGCAGTTCGTCCGAGTCGGCGGTGGCAAGACCGTACAGGCGCCAGCCGTTCAGGACCAGGACCAGGACGACCAGACACAAGAAGGTGCGGGTCAGGCGGGACAGCGCCGCCGTGCTGTCCCGGTCCAGGCTGCTGCCACGGATGGCAGCCGCCACGACGGTGGCCGCCACCAGGGCGGCACTACCGGACAAAAGAGCCGAGACCAGGAGCACCAGCTGCAGCTGTCCGGGCTGCCAGACTGGCGGGTCGGTCGCGGCCGTGACCATCGCCGCCAGGTTGTTGTTGGCGGCCAGGCCGGCCAGGGCACCAAGGATGCTCATCTTCAGGACCGATCCCTGGCCACCGCCGGCGACCGAGACCATGGAGACAAACTCCAGGGACATGGATCCCACCATGATCCCGTACAGGGTGCTCATCCACCAGATGTTGGAGGTGAGGTTGGGGGAGGTCATGTTGTAGACCAGGAGGCGCCAAGGGTGCTGCACCTGGAGGGTGATGGCGAAAAAGGCCGCCAGGAGCAGGATCACCGTGAGGTAGATGGCGCGGTTGCCCAGTGGGGCCAGGCCGGTCCGGCGGACCAGGTGTCCGGCGGCAGCCAGGAGGCCGACGCCGGTGGCGGTGACCGTGAAGAAGCCGAAGGTCGCCACCATGATCCCCCAGGGGATCTCCCGGGAGAGATTGAAGGCACTGCGGTGACCGATCAGCTTGGCGTAGATGCCGGCCGTCAGGCCAAAGATCGCCAGCAGGGCAAAAAGGATGATGGCCCGTCTGATCTGTTCGGTGTCGAGGCGTGATTCCTCAAGAGCCTCGATGGGGAATTCTTCGGACATGGTGGGGTCCTGGCCTCGGCCCGGCTCAACCGGGGTGGCGGCCGTCGGCGTTGGAAGGTGTCTGCTGCCGGAGCCAGACAGCGCCGACATGGCAGGCCTGGCAGCGGCCGGTCACCGCAAAGGCGATCCGGCCATCGTGGCAGCGGCCGCACAATCGGCCGGCCGCCATGGCCGCCATGGTGAAGTCCGGGTCGGCCTCCGCTTGTCCGGCCTGCCTGGAGAAAGGATCCGGGTGGCAGGCCTCACAGCCTATGTCCGGCCGGTCGTGGGTGCGGTGCTGGAAAAGCACGGCCTTGATCGGTTTTGTAAACAGCACCGAGCCGGGCGGGGCCGGGGCCGCAGCCATGAGCGGCCGGGCCGCAGCGAGCCAGGCCGAGCACAGGCCCAGGGCCAGCAGGCCGAACGAGGCGAGGAGGCGGCGGGCGGCAGGGCAAGGCATGGGTAACGGTTTTCCGGTGCGGGGCAGCGATGGCGGCTCAGCCACGGATGTAAAAGACATGGGGCAGGGTGCCCAGCTCAGGTCGCAGCACCCAGATCGTCTGGCCAGGCGCGTGGAGCAGGCGATGGGCTTCGCTCTCCGAGTCCTTGATGTCACCGAAGACCAGGGCGGCGGCCGGGCAGGCCTCGGCGCAGGCCACGGGCTTGCGTCGAACCAGGCGGGAGTGGAAACAGAAGTCACACTTGTCCACCGTGCCTGTCTCGTCTTTCATGTAGCGGGCGTTGTAGGGGCAGGCCGCCACGCAGGCCCGGCAGCCGATGCACCGTTGGCCTTCCACCAGCACGATGCCGGTCTTCTTGTCCTTGTAGGTGGCCTTGGAGGGGCAGGCCCGGGTGCAGGGCGGCTTGTTGCAGTGGTTGCACAGGGTGGGCAAGAACTCCCGCGGCCGGTCCTGATCAGTGTCCTGCAAGGCCCGGGCGAGTACCGCGATCCGGAAGCCGTACGCCGGCACGTTGTTGGTGGCTGCGCAAACCTCCACACACCGCTCGCAGCCGATGCAGCGGTCCAGGCGCACCACCATGGCATGATGGGGCGAATAGGGATGGCTACCCAGGGGCCCGGCGGGGTGCAGCCGGAAGGCTGCCTGCGCTGGCCGTGCCGTGGTTAGACCGAGGATGCCGCCTCCGCAAAGGGTGCCGGTGACCACCAGCCCCAGGCGCAGGAAGGCACGACGGTCGAGCAGGGCTGGCGGCGGGCCGGCCTGGGAGGAACGGGGAAGCTTGGGAATGACGGATCGTGGCATGGCCTGTCGAGTGCCGCGTGCAACAGGGTCTGCTGCACTGGGGCAAAAAAAAGTGTTGCATTATACGGTCCGTGGCGGAGCCCGGTCAAGACCAAATCCATGGGGTGGCGCGGCGGCGTTCCGGGCCGCCCTCTGGGGGAGGTCAAGGGCATTTCCGTCCTAACCCATTGATCTCGTTGCTGAAGGCAGGGTCACGTCACGGACGTTGCTCCGGTGGCTTGCCGCAACACAGCTGTGGCAGCGGTGGCCGGCGCGCACTCGGCCGACAGCTTCTTGACTTTATCCGTGCTTTGCGCTTAGCTGCTGGATGCAACGCTCTTGGGTGCGTTGTTTTGTAACCTCTTGATATTGTGCAGTGTTTCCTTCATTCGTCCCCGCGGGTGCCGATGGCCGGCGTCCCCGGGGGGCCTGGACCGAGGATGGAAGCCATGAGCCTGCAGGCCGATCAGGGAGCACGCATCCTGGTCATCGACGATGAGGAAAACCTGCGATTGACCTTCGAGCGCTTCCTGGAGCTGGCCGGCTACGGAGAGGTCACCGGGGTGGGCACCTTCGAGGCCGCTTTGGCTGCGGTGCGGCAGCAGGAATTCGACCTCATCATCAGCGACATCGTGCTGGAAGGGGCCTCGGGAATCGATTTTCTGCGCCAAGTGCGGGAAGACGGCCGCCGCTGCCCGGTGGTGATGATCACCGGCTACCCGAACATCGAGACCGC
Source organism: Thermodesulfobacteriota bacterium (assembly GCA_040755095.1). Lineage (NCBI taxonomy): Bacteria > Pseudomonadati > Thermodesulfobacteriota > Thermodesulfobacteriota bacterium. The sequence goes on along the minus strand of JBFMBH010000140.1, from coordinate 5,629 downwards.
CACCGAGGCGGTGCGCCTCGGCGCCTTCGACTATCTGCCCAAGCCGGTGAAGAAGGATGCCCTGCTGCGGGTGGCTGGCCGCGCCTTGGAACAATGGGCGCTGCAGAAGGAAAAAGAGCGCTTTGAGGAGGAGAAGGAGCGCAGCCGCTACTTTCAGGAAACGATCCTGCGCTCTGTCCGGGAGCTGATCATCACCCTGGATCCTGACCTCAAGGTCGTGGACATGAACGACATGGCCCGGGACTGGTGCAAGGCCTTCCTGCCGGAGCTGGGGGCAGGCATCAGCCTGGCGACCCTGGCGCAGCCGGTAGCCCAGGCCCTGATGCGGGATGCGCTGCGGGTGCTCAAGGACCGGGAGGAGGTCGGGGAGCACCGCCTGGAATGGCTGCGGATGGATGGCAGCCGGGGCATCCTCAGCGTGACCGCGGCCCGCCTGCAGGATCACCTGGGTCGTTTTCTCGGCGTGGTTCTTACCGCCCGGGACGTCACCCATCTGGAGGACCTGGGCGAGCGGGGGCGCCGTTCCAGCTTCCACCGGCTGGTCGGGGCAAGCGTGGCCATGCAGCGGATCTATGCCCTGGTCGAAAATGTCGGCCAGGTGGATACCACGGTGCTCATCACCGGCGAGAGCGGCACCGGCAAGGAGCTGGTGGCCGAGGCCCTTCACAACGAGAGTCCGCGCCGGAGTCGGCCCCTGGTAAAGGTGGACTGTACCGCCATTCCGGAGGACCTGTTGGAGAGCGAGCTCTTTGGTCACAAGAAGGGCGCCTTCACCGGTGCCGAGCGGGACCGGCTGGGACGCATCCTGCAGGCGGACGGTGGCACCTTGTTCCTGGACGAGATCGGCGACATCTCGGCCCGGATGCAGCTCCGGCTGCTCCGTTTTCTGCAGGAGCGCACCTTCTACCCAGTGGGCCGGGATCAGCCCATCCACGTGGATGTGCGGGTCATTGCGGCCACCAACGCTGACCTCAAGCAGCGGGTCCGGGATGGCGCTTTCCGGGAAGATCTTTACTTCCGCTTGCGGGTGGTGGACATCATGCTTCCGCCCCTGCGGGAGCGTCAGGGCGATATTCCGCTTCTCGTCCAGCACTTCTTGCAGCGCTTCAACGCGCGGATGGACAAGGGGATCAGTGGGGTGTCCGACCAGGCCCTGGCAGCGTTGGAGGCCTATTCCTGGCCGGGCAACGTCCGGGAGCTGGAGCACGTCATGGAGAGGGCCTACGTGCTGTGCCCGGGCAGCACCATCACCGTGGAGCACCTCCTGGCCGACGTGGTGGCAGGAGCCGGTCCGGCGGCCACCGCTGGCCGCCTTGCGGCGGGCGCGCCGCAGGGCGGGGCGGCAGCCTTCCCCGGGGAAGAGGCGACGGCGGACGACGGGGACGAGGTGGGGCGCATCCTGCGGGCGCTCCGAAAAGCGGGCGGCAACAAGGCCAAGGCGGCACGCCTCCTGGGTATCGATCGCAGCACCCTGTACCGCAAGATTCTGGCCCACAACATCGACACAGAGGTTGACGAACCCCTTCCCTGACCGTCGGCCCTCCCGGTCGCGCCGTTCCCACCCGTTTTTCGGCCTTCTGCTGCCCTGCCCCTGGACTTGATTGCCGGCCGCGCCGGAGGCGAATCTTGACCGCCGCCCTTGGCCGGCGTGGCGACACTGTTGCCACAGAAGTGTGGCGTGCCACAGATTTGGCCACACCCCGGTATTGTGTCAAGGCTGGCGGACGGCCGGTGGTGTCTTCCAGCCAAACGCCTTTTCGGGCGGCTGGTCGGGGGCTTCGGCGGCGAGGCAGGGGGTGGGCTGATGTTGGCATGCCCTATGCAGATCATTCCCACGCAAGAGAACCTGCAACACCCGGGGCGGCATCATTCTGAAGAACCGACAGCCACCACAGAGGGGGAACGATCATGACAGAGACAGCGCGGACGGTGAACGAAGGACTGAGCGCGGCTGAGGCCGGGGCAACCAGGACCAAGAAGGCGGACGTGGTCTTCGGCATCATCATGGGCGCAGCCAGCATCTTCGGCATCTGGGGGGCGGTCAGCCTCCTTATCTCCCTTTTGACCCTTTAGGAGACGGGGCAAGCGGCTCGGTATGATCAAACGACGCCGTCCCCAGGGGCGGCGCTGACAACAACAGCGGCGACCCCGCCGGTGCAGGCAGCAAGGAGAGCCACCATGGCGAACACGACGCACACCACGGAAAACCGGATTGGCAGGATGGCCCACGAGGTGGAGATGGGCAGGCTCGAGGCTGGGCTGTCCCGGTCTGGAGTAGGGGTCATCATCACCATGTCGGCCCTGGTGGGGGTCTGGGGTGTGCTGTGTCTGGTGGGCGGCCTGGGCAGCGCCGATGGCTTGCGCGCCTTGGGACGCGGTCTGCTCACAGCCCTCACTGGTCTGTGAGCCCTGCATCAAGCCGTCTGCTGCGGCTGGCCCCCCTTCCGGGGACGGCCGGCCGCAGCCCTGCCGCTCCCAGGCCGGAACGGCCCCTGCCAGGGGAGTCGTTCCGGCCTTTGCCGGGTGGGGGTCCCGCAGCGGCCGGTCTGCACACCCCGGCTCAGCCCGCGCACCGGTCCCGCCTTGACATCGGCCCTGCTCCCCCCTTTTTCCTTGTCACTGGGGCCCTTTTCTTCGGGTCCTGACCGATTCCCTTCTTTCCGAAAGCGCCGCGCCGCGTCAGCTTGCGTTTGGTGGCCATCGCTCCTGTAGCGGCGGTCGTTGCCGTGATGGGCGATGCGCCACAGATCTGTTGCGCCGGGGTGTGGCGTGAGACACTGCTGCTGCAACAGATCTGCTGGCGGATTGACTCCGTCTTCTCATGATTTATCATGTGATATCAGCATGTTAACAAATGAATTCCGCCTCATTTTTTGGACAGCGCTCCCGGCGGCCCGCCGCCATCGCCCGTCGTCCGAGCCAGACGGGTGTTGCGCCGCCGTCGCCTGCAACACCCGGCCGGCCCCCGGGGAGGACTCCATCGTAACTTGTCGGACTTCTTGAATAAAGTTGACGGCCCCCCGGGGTCGGTCTGGGGAGGTCCCCTTTGCGGCCGCCGCGCCAACAGCCAACAGGCGCCGGCGGGCGCGGGATCCAGGCGAGCCGACCAGGATTGGCACGGTCTCTGCATAGCGGTCCGGGAAGGAAAGCCAATCCGGCCGAGGTCTGGGAGACACCGGTCAAAAGTCCAAACAAAGGAGATCGGGGAGGTCGAGCGATGTCGAGTGCTGTCTGTACGGCGACAAGGGCGGTGGGGATGGAAGTGGAAAGGGCACGGCGATCGGTCCGGGAGCTGTGCTTCTGTCTGGTGCTGGGCGTGACCACGGTTGTCGGCATCTGGGGGGCGGTCAGTCTGCTCATTGCCCTGGTGCACTAAGCTCACACCTGTGACCGAGAACATCCCGGTCGCAGCGGCAGCGGTCTTCCTGGCCGCCGGTCCGGGGCCGGGATGCAATACCAATCAGAACGAGGAGGAATAGACATGGAACAGGGCAAGAAGAAGGGGTCGTCAAGGTTGTTCTTCCATTCCGTGGTCTTTGTTGGCGCCTTGATGACCATCTGGTCTTCTGCGGCCGTACTGAGCGGCCTCGCCCAGGTCGGCTGGGATGTGTCGGAGCTGTTGCGGCAATATCTGGTAGCCGTCGGTGTGATGCAGGAGCACCACACCTTCGTCGACTTCTATACCCACATCAAGGGCGTCGAGTACCTCATCTGTGCTGCCTTCCTGAGCAGCTTCCCGGTCTTCTTCCGGTACCTGGATCGGGGCAAGGCCGGTGCTGAGACGGCCTGATGAAACCCCGCTCCGCAGCCCGGCCACCGCCGCCGCTGGCGGCGCGGCCGGGTCCGGGCGGACGGCAACGACGGAATCCGGGACACTAAACCATACCGATGGAGAGGAGCGAAGCGATGAAGCGGAAGCACTACCTGATTGCAGGGCTGGCAGGCCTCGTTGTTCTGGCCGGGGCGCAGGCAGGCGTCACCGCCATGGACGCAGCGGATGCGCCGGCTGACATCGAGATCAACTCCCTGGCCCAGCTCTACGAGCCAGTCCAGTTCGACCATGCCATGCACGTGGATGCCACCAGCGGGAGCTGCGTCACCTGCCATCATCACACCACCGGTGCCCCGGCCGAGGATCCCAACTGCGCCCGTTGTCACAGGACGGCAGCCGAGTCGGATGTGGTGGGCTGCAAGGACTGCCACTCCGCCAAGCGCTTTGAGGCGGACTACCTCAAGGGTGTGGCCGAGAACAAGGCCTTGTACCATACCGAAAAGGTGGGGCTGAAGGGCGCCTATCATCTGCGCTGCATGGGCTGTCACCGGGAGATGGGTGCCCCCGTCGGCTGTCAGGACTGTCATTCCCGGACCGATGCCGGTGACAAGATGTTCCGTGCCGGCAAGTATGCCCCGGCCCCTGGCACGAAGCCCGCAGGCAGCCACTGATCCTTGGCTTCACCTTTGACCACGCGATCGCGGAACGGAAGGAGATCGATGATGAGCACACTGAACCGCAGAAAATTCCTGAAGGGCGGCCTCCTGGGTGGAGCCGCTGCCACAGTGCTGGGGACGAAGAAGGCGGAAGCGGCCCATTCCTTTGGTGGCTATCCCGAGTCCATGGGCGTGCTGGTGGATCTGACCCGTTGCGTGGGCTGCCGCAGCTGTGAAGCGGCCTGCAACAAAGAGCAGGGCTTGCCGACCCCAGCCCAGCCTTTCGACGACCAGTCGGTCCTGAACCAGAAGCGCCGCACCTCCGAGGGCGCCTACACGGTGGTCAACCGTTACGAGGTGCCGGGTCAGGATCATCCCTTGTTCCGGAAGATCCAGTGCAACCACTGCAACGAGCCGGCCTGCCTCACCTCCTGCTTCGTCAACGCCTACAAGAAGACGCCCGAAGGGGCGGTGGTCTATGACGCCTCGGTGTGCGTCGGCTGCCGGACCTGCATGGTCGCCTGCCCGTTCTACGTGCCGGCCTACAGCTACTCCAGTGTCCTCAACCCGGTGGTGAAGAAGTGCATCTTCTGCTACGACACCCGGCTCAAGCTCGGTCGGCCGCCGGCCTGCGTGGAGGCCTGCCCCCAGGAGGTGCTGACCTTCGGCCGCCGCCAGGATCTCATCAAGCTGGGACATGAGCGGATCCGCAGCAACCCGGATCGCTACGTGGATCATATCTACGGCGAGAAGGAGGTGGGGGGCACGGCCTGGATGTACCTGTCCTCGGTGGGCTTCGAGAATGTTGGCTTTGACACCGAGCTGGGCAACGAGCCGATCATCAACTACGTCAAGGAGTTTTTGACCATCGTGCCCATGGTGCTGACGATCTGGCCCGCCCTCTTCGGCGGCTTCCACCTCCTGGCGACTCGTAAGGAGGCAGTGAAGAACGAGCAACAGGCCAACAAGCGATAACCAGGAGGAGCTGCATCCATGAGAACACTCGTTGCCAACGGGCACACCCCGGTCACAACCCCGTACAAGGAGGAGGGCAAGACCCTCTGGACCGTCAAAGAAAAGCTCCTGCTGGGCCTGACCCCCCAGGAATACCTGGCCCAGCTGGTGCGCAACCCCTTCAACTGGGTGCTGGCCGCGATCTTCGCGGTGGGCGTCCCGGTGACCGTCTCCCGCTTCATCTTCG
>JBFMBH010000139.1 GCA_040755095.1 Thermodesulfobacteriota bacterium | reverse complement strand
TGGGCGAGCGCATCGACCGTCCCGAGGACTTTCCCCATGCCTTCCGGCGCCTGGGCGAGAAGATGGACATCTTCCTGATGGCCGCCGACCCCCTGGCCTACTCCATGGAGAACGTTGCCTGGCTGGAGGCGCGCTGCCTGCAGGATCGTCTGCTCTGCCTGGCCCCCTCCCGCAACGCCGCCAAGCTGGGGATCCTGCTGGCCGTGGATGTGGATTCCGAGGGCATCGGCGACCAGGCGGCAGCCCTGGTGTCCCGCATCCTCGACCATGGCGAAAATCCTGCCGCCATCGGGGTCGTGCCGCCGCTGGGCACCAGGCTCATCCTCAACATGCGCACCGCCCAGCGGATCGGGCTGCCGGTCCAATCCCAGCTTCTGTCGGTGGTAAGCGAGGTCATCGCCCCTTGAGCCGCTTCCGGCAGCTCTCCATCCGCCGCTTGCTGCTCCTGGTGAACGGCATTGTGCTCTGCCTCCTTTTTCCGGCCTTGGGGGCGTTGCAGTTCCGGACGGCGGCCCAGTTCCGGGACAGCCAGCTGGCCGGCACCCTCGATGCCCTGCGGCGGCAGATGGAGGACCGGGTCGACTCCCTGGCCCAGAGCACGGCCCTGTCTGCCGGCCAGGCCATCTCCGGCTTCGACTACACCTTCCTGCAGCAGCTTCTGAGCCAGATGGTGGAGGCGGACGAGGAGCTGGTCTCGGCCGTGCTGGTCAAGCTGGATGGCACGGTGCTGGCGGCCCACGAGGCCGCGCTGGTGGGCGCGGTGATGGCCTCCGCCTTCGATGGTGCGATCCTTGCCCGCTGCCGGCGCGAGTTTCCGGACTGGGAGCCGGAAGGGGCCGGGCTGTTCCATCCCCTGGTGGTGGAGCCGCCGGCGGCAGCCGGCGCGCCGCTCCTGGAGGTGCTGGCACCGGTCTACGTGGGGCGCCGGCTGGTGGGGGTGGTGCGCTGCGGCTTTGCCCTGGACCGTCTGGCCCGGGAGCTGGACCGTACCCGCCGGCTGTGGGCGGCCAAGACCGCCCTCTATCAGGGGGTGTTTCTGGGCACCACCGGGGTATTTTTTGTCCTGGGATGCGTGGTGGCGCTCTTTTTCGGCCGCTCCCTGTCCCGGTCCGTGGGCACCCTGGTGGCCGGGGTGCGGCAGCTGACCGCCGGCGGCCTGGACGTGAGCATCCGGCAGCAGGGCCTGCTGATCAGCCGGGAGGTGGCGGAGCTCACCGAGGCCTTCAACGAGATGGCGGCTCGGCTCCGCCGCTCCTACCAGCGCCTGGAGGAATACAGCCGGGACCTGGAGGCCCTGGTGGCCGAGCGGACCCGGGAGCTGAAGGAGGCCCAGGCCAATCTCTTGCAGCAGGCCCACGAAGCGGGCATGGCCGAGATGGCGGTGGGCATTCTCCACAACATCGGCAACGCCATCACCCCGGCCATGGTGAGCACCACCATGCTGAGCAAGCGGCTGGCGGCCAGCCCTTTGCGCACCAGCCTGGCCGATGCCCTGGTCCGGGCCGCCGAACTGGTGGCCGCGCCCGCGGCCTCCTCCCCGGCCGAGCGGGAGCGCCTGGCCGCCATCCTCCGCCTGGTGCCGGGCGGCATCCGCGAGGAGTATGACGCCGCCCTGGCCGAGCTGGGGCGGGTCGGTGACAAGCACCGGCACATCGAGGAGATCATCCGGCTGCAGCTTCGCTACGCCCGGGTCCAGGGCTTCGCCGACCGGCTGGATCTCAACCTGCTGGCCGAGGATGCCCTGGCCATGATGGCCGAAAGCCTGGGCAAGCGCCAGGTGCGGGTGGTACGCCATTTCCAGCCCGTGCCCCAGGTCCAGATCGAGCAGGGCAAGCTCATGCAGATCCTCATCAACCTGATCAAGAACGCCTACGAGGCCATGGAGGAGACGGCGCTGCCGGACCGCCAGCTGACGGTGGCCACGTGGCTGGAGCCGGCGGCAGACGGGCAGGGGGCCAAAGTGGCGCTGGCGGTGCGGGACACCGGGGTTGGCTTTTCCGCAGCCGAGGAGGAGCAGCTCTTCCGGTTCGGCTACACCACCAAAGCCCGCGGCTCCGGCTTCGGCCTCCACTCCTGCGCCGTTTACCTGGCTGCCAACCACGGCTCGATCACCGCCCAGAGCCCTGGCCCCGGCCAGGGTGCCGAGATCATCATCCGCCTCCCCCCGGCCGGGGCCGGAGAGGGGACTGCCGGGCACGAAGACGTCAACCCTTGAGGTGGGTCCGCCATGACCACTCCCTTCAACAACCGCATTCTCGTCATCGACGACGATCCCGAGATCCTGGCCGCTGTCTGCCGGATCCTCTCGCCACCGCCGGCCCGGGGCGAAGGCCAGGTTGCCGAGCTGGCCGCCCTTCTGGCGGACAGCGCTCCGGATACCCCGTCTCTTGCGGCCGTCAGCCGCCGCTTCGAGGTGGAGACCGCCCGGCAGGGCGAGGCCGGGTACCGGCAGCTGGCAGCGGCCGCGACCGCCGGCCAGCCCTATGCGGTGGTCTTTGTGGATATGCGCATGCCACCCGGCTGGGACGGGGTGCGCACCATCCGGGCCATCCACGACGCCGACCGCCATGCCCAGATCGTCATCGTCACCGCCTATGCCGATGCCCCGGTCTCGGAGATCGTGGCCCGGGTCGGCTTCACCGATCGGCTGCTCTATCTCAAGAAGCCTTTCGATCCGGAGGAGATCCTGCAGCTGGCGGACTCCCTGTGCATGCGCTGGAACCTGGAAGAGAAGGTGCGAGGCTTCATCCGGCTCCTGGAGCGGATCGTCACCGGGGTAGGGGAGCTGGATCTGTCCGGCGGCATCGAGCGGCTGAAGCCCTCGCTGACCGACCTTCTCGGCCAGTTCGGCGAGTTTCTGGGCACACCGGACCTGTTCCTGGCCCAGATCACGGCTGGTGGCGTGGCCCTCCGGATCGGGCTTGGCCGCTTCGCCAACGGCCTGGCGGCAGAGCCCGCCTTTGCCGGCCTCCTGGAGCGGGTTCGGGCCCAGTGTCGCCTCAAGGCCGTGATGCAGGTGGACGAGTTCCTGGTCATCCCCATCCTCCTCCATGCCTGCGAGAGCGTGGTTGTGGGTCTGTCGCCCCGGCGGCCGGTGGAGGGGATGGATGACCTGCTCACCGCCTTGGCCGCCAACGTGGCGCGCCTCCTGGATCAGGCCAGCCGAGCCAGCGAGCTGCGGCAGGAGGTTGCCCGGCTGCGGGCCCGGGAGGCGCAGCTGACCGCCCGGCTGGCCGAGCTGGAGAGCCGGCGGCAGGACTGACTTGGCGCGGATTTTCCCCTGGACCCACAAAGCCTCGCTACGATAGAATGCCCTACCCATCATGACCGACAACCGCATCCTCATTGTTGACGACGATCCCGAGATTTGGCACGCCTATCAGATCGTGCTCGGCTCCCGCGGCGGAGACAGCTCCCCGACCCTGGGCCATCTTGCTGCCTTCCTGGATTCCGCCCCCGCTCCGGTGCCTCCCGGCGGTGCCTTTGCCCTGGAATGGGCCGCCCAGGGTCAGGTGGGCCTGGAGAAGCTGCGCAGCGCCTGCCGGGAGGGGCGGCCCTTCTCGGTGGCCTTTGTGGACATCCGCATGCCCCCGGGCTGGGACGGTGTTGAGACCGCCACCCGCTTGCGGGCCGAAGACCCGGATCTCGAGATCGTCATTGTCACCGCCTACTCGGATCGCAGCCGGGAAGAGATCGCGCAGCGGGTCCAGCCGCCGGACAAGCTGCTCTTCTTCCGCAAGCCGTTCGATCCCGAGGAGCTGTTCCAGCTCGCCCTGTCTCTGACCAGCAAGTGGCGGATGGTCCGGGAAGAGCGAGCCGCCCGGGACCGCTTCCAGTCCCTGGTGGAGACCATGGCGGACGGCGTCTGGGAGACCGATGCCCAGGGCCGGTTCACCTACTGCTCGCCGGTTTGCGCCGAGCTGTATGGCTGGCGACCGGAGGAGCTGATGGGCACTGCCTATGCCGATCTTCTGGCCGAGTCGGAGCAGCCGCTCTTTGCCGGACTTTTGGCCCAGTGCGTCCAGGACGGCACCGGCTTCCGCCAGGCCGAGCACCAGATCCGCCACCGCAGCGGAGCGATTCTCTGCCTGGAGTCCAGTGCCGTGCCCATGCTGAACGGCCAGGGCCGGGTGAAGGGCTTCCGGGGCGTGGATCGGGATGTGAGCGAGCGCAAGCGCCTGGCTGCGGAAAGGGCCCAGTTCGAGGAGCAGTACCGGCAGAGCCAGAAGATGGAGGCCATGGGCACCCTGGCCGGCGGCATTGCCCATGACCTCAACAACCTGCTCTCCCCGATCATGGGCTTTGCCGAGCTGGCCCTGCTCAAGGTCGACAACAAGAAGAGCGTGCGCAGCCATCTCGAGATGGTCATCGCCAGCACCCGCCGGGCCGCCGAGCTGGTCCGGCAGATCCTGGTCTTCAGCCGCAAGGAGGTGATGGTCACCAAGCCTTTGGATCCCGGGGCGGTGGTGGCCGGCTTCCTCAAGATGCTCCGGCGGCTGCTGCGGGAGGATATCGAGCTGCTGGTGGAGCAGGCACCCGGCCTGTGGCCGGTGGTGGGCGATGCCGGGCAGCTGGAGCAGGTGCTCCTCAATCTGGTGGTGAACGCCCGGGATGCCCTGCCCGGCGGCGGCACCATCACCATCCGCATCGAGAACGTCACGCTTGCCGGCCCCTCGGCCCTGGTGGATGTCAGCGGCACGGCCTTCCATGGCGAGCACGTGCTGTTGTCGGTGGCCGACAACGGCGTCGGCATCCCGGCGGAGACCCTGGGCCGGATCTTCGAGCCGTTCTTCACCACCAAGGGCCAGGGACAAGGCACCGGGCTGGGGCTGGCCACGGTGTTCGGCATCATCCGGCAGCACGGGGGCCATATCCGGGTGGAGACCGCGGTGGGCCAGGGCACCACCTTCCGGATCTACCTGCCCCGGGGCACCGAGCTGGCGGTGGAGGCCGGGCCGGCGGCGACCGCCTTGGCCCTGGGCGGCCACGAGACCGTGCTCCTGGTGGAGGATGACCAGGAGGTGCGGAACATCGCGGTCACCGCGCTCCAGCACTATGGCTTCCGGGTGCTGGTGGCGGAGAACGGTGCCCAGGCCCTGGAGAGGTTCCGGGAGAGCCGGTCCGAGGTGGATGTGGTGGTGGCTGACGTGGTGATGCCGGTCATGGGGGGCGAGGCCCTGGCCGAGGCCTTGCGGCAGGAGGCGCCGGGCCTGCCCATCCTGTTCATGAGCGGCTACCCCCTGGAGGTCCTGCCCCGGGATATCCGGGACAAGCCGGCCTCGGCCTTCCTCCAGAAGCCCTTCGGGCCCCAGGATCTCGTGCCCATGCTGCGGGGGCTGCTCGATCACGGCCAGTAGACGGGGCGGGAAGGGGGCGGCGTGGCGCCCCTGCGTGTCAGGGGCAGGAGAGGGAGGGGGCTCAGACATGAAGACAAGGCACCTGATCCTGGGGAGTGCCGCCCTGCTGCTGGCTGCAGCCGGTCAGGGTCTGGCTGCCACGACCGATGCCGAGCGTCTCAAGGAGGTGGAGAAGTACTTTTCGTCTCCCTACACCGAGGAGATGTACTTCCGCACCGACCGGCTGCTGCTCACCGCCACCGGCAGCCTGCTGCCGGTGAGCAAGGCGCCGTCGGTGGCCTCGGTGATCACCAAGGAGGACATCGAGGAGATGGGCGCCACCACCCTGGACGAGGTGCTGGAGACGGTGCCGGGGCTCTACGTGGGGGTGGGACAGGGCAGCATGCTCTCCTCGGTCTGGTCCATCCGCGGCATCCGCACCGATCTCAACCCCCAGGTGCTCCTGCTGATCAATGGGGTGCCCTTCACGAGCGTGGCCAGCGGCGGGCGGCCCCACACCTTCCGCATGCCGGTGGCCATGGTCTCCCGGGTGGAGGTGGTGCGGGGTCCCGGCTCGGCAGTTCATGGCGCCGACGCCTTTGCCGGCACGGTCAACGTCATCACCAAGGACGGCCAGGAGGTGGATGGCCTGGCGACCGGCCTGCGGGCCGGCTCCTTTGAAACCTACGACGCCTGGGTCCAGTACGGCTGGCACCAGGATGACTGGGATGTGGTCCTGAGCGTGGAGGGCCAGCGCTCGGCTGGGGACGACGACCGGGTGGTCGCCAGGGATGCCTACAGCAACTTCCTGGGTCCCCCCTGGCTTGCCCCTCCGGGCGGCAGCCAGGCGCCGGGTCCCCTGGACACCCGGTATCGATTCGTGGAGTCCCATCTGGGGGTGCGCAAGGGCAAGAACACCGTGCGGCTCTACCATTCCCTGTTGGATGACAACGGTGGCGGGCCTGGCATCTTCCAGGTCCTGAACGACAGCACTGACATCGACGGCAACTATCTGCTCGCCGACTTCGTGCACGAGAACAAGGAGTTGGCACGGGACTGGGATTTCAGCCTGCATCTGAGCTCCCTCTATCTCCATCAGGACAACTTTTTCCAGTACTTTCCTTCCGGCACCGTCAACCAGCTGGGCAATCCCATCGTCGAGACCTGGGACGGCGCCCTCGAAGGGGTGGCCCTGTTCACCGGCCACGCCGCCCACCGGCTTCGGCTGGCTGCTGGCCTCAAGCACTGGGACATGGAGACCGACCAGTACAAGAATTTCGGCGCCGGGATCCCGCCCCCGGCCTGGTACGGTCCGCTGCAGCGGTTCGACGACTCGCCCTTCAGCTTCATGGACGACCAGGCCCGCTGGCTGTGGCATGCCTCGGCCCAGGATGAGTGGCACCTGGCCCGGCACTGGGACCTGACCGCCGGCCTCCGCTTCGACGACTACAGCGATTTCGGCTCCACCACCAACCCCCGGGCGGCCTTGGTCTGGGAAGCCCTGCCGGTGCTGACCTCGAAGATCCTGTACGGCCGGGCCTTCCGTGCCCCGTCCTTCACCGAGCAGTACTTCCGGAAGAACCCGGTGCAAATCGGCAACCCGGCCATCCAGCCGGAGGAGATCGAGACCTACGAGCTGGTCTTGGACTACCAGCCGATCGCCCGTCTCCGCCAGATCCTCTCCCTGTTCTCCTACACGACCGACGGGCTCATCGAGTATTCCGGCCCGACCCCCGCGGGCGAGGCACCCTCTGCCAAGTCGGCCGAGAACAGCCGCGCCCAGAAGGGCTACGGCTTCGAGCTGGAGATGCTCTGGGAGCCCACGGACGACTTTCGGTTCCGGTACAGCTTCGCTTACCAGCGCTCCAAAGACGAGGACACCGGCGAGATGGTTCCGAACACCCCGGCCGGCCAGCTTCTGCTGAACCCCCACTGGCGCTTCCTGCCGGACTGGTCCCTGGACGGCCAGCTGTACTGGGTTGTCGGCCGCCGCCGGGCCAAAGAGGACACCCGGCCGCCCATCGACGACTACGAGCTGGTCAACCTGACCCTGCGGCGCAAGGCCATTGCCGAACACGTGGACCTTGCCTTCGCGGTGCGCAACCTCTTCGATGAGGACGTGCGGGAGCCCAGCCCGCCCAGCACGATTCCGGACGACTATCCCATGCCCAGTCGCTCCTTCTGGGTGGAGCTGCGTTTCAGCCCATGACTTCCGGCATGGCCATTTTTCAGGACAGACCCTGCCGAAAGGCCTGACAACCGGCCCAGTACGATGTGTCCGTGTGTGGGACCAAGGTGACGCGAAGAAGGAGGGGGGACATGAAGGGACGACACGTGGGCGTGTGGAGTGCCGCCCTGCTGCTGGCCGCCGCCAGCCAGGGCCTGGCTGCCGAGACCGATGCCGAGCGTCTCAAGGAGGTGGAGAAGTATTTCGACACGCCGTACCCCGAAGAGATGTACTACCGCACTGACCGGCTGCTGCTCACCGCCACCGGCAGCCTGCTGCCGGTACGCAAGGCGCCGTCGGTGGCCTCGGTGATCACCAAGGAAGACATCGAGGAGATGGGCGCCACCACCCTGGACGAGGTGCTGGAGACCGTGCCGGGGCTGCATGTGGTGCCATCTGACACCGTCCTCATGTCGTCGATCTGGTCCATCCGGGGCATCCACACCGGCACCAACCCCCAGGTCCTGCTGCTCATCAACGGTGTCCCTTTCAACGACGTCACCAACGGCGCCCGGCCCCATACCTTCCGCATGCCGGTGGCCATGATCTCCCGGGTGGAGGTGGTGCGGGGACCCGGGTCGGCCATCCACGGCGCCGACGCCTTTGCCGGCACCATCAACGTCGTCACCAAGGACGGCCAGGAAGTGGACGGCTTGGCCACCGGCGCCCGGCTGGGCTCCTTCGAGACCTACGATGCCTGGACCCAGTATGGCTGGCACCAGGACGACTGGGACGTGGTCTTCGGCGTCGAGGGCCAGCGCTCGGCCGGCGACCCGCACCGGGTGGTGGACCAGGACGACTACGGCAACCCACTCTACGCCCTTCCGTCTGGCCTGGCCCAGACCCCGGGCCCCTTGGACAGCCGCTACCGGATCCTGGAGTCGCACCTTGGGGTGCGCAAGGGCAAGAACACCTTCCGTCTCTATCATTCCCTGCAGGACAACCAGGGCCTGGGCACCGGGGTGGCCCATGTCCTGAACGAGGGTGGCGGCGGCCACGACAGCAGCTCCCTCATCGCCGAATTCCTGCACCAGAACAAGGAGCTGGTTCGGGACTGGGACCTGACCCTGCACCTCAGCTCCATGCGCTCCAAGCACGACGAGATGTACCAGTTTTTCCCCACCGCAGCCCGGAACCAGCTGGGCAACCCCATCATCGAGTCCTGGGATGGCAGCGTGGAGGGCATCGCCTTGTACACCGGCCTGGCCGAGCATCGAACCCGGCTGGCTGCCGGCCTCAAGCACTGGAACAGCGACACCGACCAGTACAAGAATTTCGGGGCCGGCGTGTTGTCCCCCTTTGGCCCCCTGGTGCGCATTGGTGGCACGCCGGACATCTTCCTGGAAGACCACCACCGGGCGTTGTGGTATCTCTCGGCCCAGGACGAGTGGCACCTGACCCGCCACTGGGACCTCACGGCGGGCGTCCGTTACGACGATTACAGCGACTTCGGCTCCACCACCAACCCCCGGGCGGCTTTGGTCTGGGAGACCCTGCCGGAGCTCACCACCAAGGTGCTCTACGGTCAGGCCTTCCGGGCCCCGGCCTTTACCGAGCAGTATTTCAAGAACAACCCGGCCCAGATCGGCAATCCGGCGATCCAGCCGGAGGAGATCGAGACCTGGGAACTGGTCTTCGACTACCAGCCGATCCCGCGCCTGCGGGAGACCTTCTCCCTCTTTTCCTACGACATCGAAGGTCTCATCGAATATACCGGTCCGCCCCCTGCCGGGTCTCCTCCCTCGGCCCGTCTGGCGGAGAATTCCGGCAACCAGGAGGGCCTCGGCTTTGAGCTGGACGTCCTGTGGGAGCCGGTAGACACCTTCCGGCTGCAGGCCGGCATCGCCCACCAGCGCTCCAAGAACAAGGATACCGGTGAGCTGGTCCCGGACGCGCCGGGCATGGAGCTCTATCTGAACCCGCATTGGCTGTTTCTGCCCAACTGGTCCCTGGATGGCCAGCTGTACTGGATCGCCGGCCGGCGCCGGGCCCAGGAGGATCCCCGGCCGCCCATCGACGACTACCAGCTGGTGAACCTCACCCTGCGGCGCAAGGCCATCGCCAAGCACTGGGACCTGGCCGTCGCGGTCCGCAACCTGTTCAACGAGGACGCCCGGGAGCCCAGTGGCGTCGCCATCCCCAACGACTACCCCATGCCGAGCCGCTCGTTCTGGGTGGAGCTGCGGTTCACGTATTGATGGCTGCCATGGAGTCGACGACCGGGCACCGCGGCCGCAGCCGGGGACTGGCCTTTGTTAGACGACCGGTCACCCGCATCTGGCAGGAGAAGGCGGCGGCGGACAACCCGTATCTGGCCACGGCTTGCCGCTGCCACGGCTATGACCTTTTTGAGCTGGCGCGCAAGCGTGGCTGGGTCGAGGTCCTGTTCCTGCTCTTCCGTGGCGAGCTGCCTCGGCCAGAGCAGGCCCAGCTGCTGGAAAGGCTGATGGTGGCCTGCATCCATCCCGGCCCCCGCCATCCAGCCACCTGGGCGGTGATGAACGCGGCGGTGAGCCGGACCGATCCTGTCCACCTGTTGCCCATCGGCCTGGAGGTCCTCGGTGGCTCGCAGCTCGGGGCCGCCGAGGTGGGTGCGGCCATGCGCTTTCAGGTGGCGCACGGCCAGGAGGAGCCGGCGAAGGTGGCCAGGGAATTCCTGGGCAAGGAGCCACGGCCGGCGGAGGGGGATTGGCATCCGGTGCCAGGATTTGGCAGCCGTTTCGGCGGGGTCGACCCCCTGGCCCGGCAACTGGCCGCCGAGCTGGGGACACTGCCGGCAGCAGGTGCGGGTCTGCGCTGGGGGGCCGGTCTCGCCGCGACCCTGGAGGAGGAGGGGCTCGGGTGGCTGCCGACCGGTGTCGTCGCAGCGAGCCTTGGCGACCTCGGCTTTTCCTGGCGAGCCGGGGTCGGACTCTACCAGATCTTTTCTGCCCCAGGGATCCTGGCCAGTGGTCTGGAGATGGCCAGCCAGCCGGTTACCGCCATGCCCTTTCTGGATGACGAGGGATACTGCCTTGCCGCCGCAGCCCGCAAGCCGGTCTGATCATGCCTTCTGGGACCGCCGCCGCGGCCGGATCCTGGCACGCAAGGGCGGCTGGGTGGTGGGCGAGGCGGTTTACAGCCACGGTTATTCCCTGCTTGAGGACCTCGCCGGCCGGGCTTCGTATATGCAGGTGCTGGTGCTCCACGGCACCGGCCGGCTGCCCGAGCGGCGGCTGGCAGACTGGCTGGAGGCGCTGTTCGTCTGCATGAGCTATCCCGATGCTCGGATCTGGTGCAACCAGATGGGCAGCCTGGCCGGGACCATGGCCGCCGGGCCGGCGGCCGGGCTCTGCGCTGGCATTCTGGCCTCGGACTCGCGGCTGTATGGCCCAGGGACCCAGGCGGCTGGCGTCGCTTTCATCACCGCTGCGGTGCAAGAGAGGCAACAGGGGGTGTCAGCCAAAGAGATTGTGGCCCGCCAGCCGGTCCGCATCCCGGGCGGTCCCCCGGTGCTGCCCGGATATGTGCGGCCGGTGGCCAGCGGTGACGAGCGGATTGCGGCCATGGAGAGGGTAACGGCCGACCTGGGCTTCCCCCGCGGGGCGCACCTGTCGCTGGCCTTCGAGATCGAAGCGGTGATGCTGGAGCGGTTCGGGGAGGGGATGAACCTGCTGGGCTACACCACCGCCTTTCTCTGCGACCAGGGCTGGTCGGCCCAAGAGCAGTATCGGGTCTTGAGTCCGATGGTGGCGGCCGGGGTGCTTGCCTGCTACGTCGAGGCCGCTGACGACCCGCCAGGCGCCTTTTTTCCGCTCCGCTGCGAGGATATCGACTACCAGGGGCCAGCCCCCCGGCCTGTGTCCGATCGATCCTGATCAGGTGCTCGTCTAACGTTCATGAGAAGAGAAGTTCACACCCCGAAGGATGAAAGATGATTATCATGGATGTCAAGGTGGTGGGAATGAGGGCGCGCAAATGACATCGTGGCCATTGACCCGGACAGCTAACGT
>JBFMBH010000138.1 GCA_040755095.1 Thermodesulfobacteriota bacterium | reverse complement strand
GAGAGCAGGATGCCCAGGCCCAGGAGCAGCAGCGCCAGGAGGGCGAGGCTCCAGGGACCCGGGCCGGGCACGGCCGGCGTCTGGGGGGACGAGCCGGGATCCAGCGGATCGCTGCCTGCCGTCACCTCGTCGCCGTCCGAAAACCCGTCGCCATCGGTGTCGGCCAGGCAGGGGCTGGTCTCGCCGCTGTCCACCACCCCGTTGTGGTTGGCATCCTCCACCCCGTCCGCCAGGCCGTCGGCGTCGGAATCGGGATTGCCGGGGCTGGTGCAGCCGGTCTCCAGCCGGTCGGGAATGCCGTCGCCGTCGGTATCCGGGTCCAGGAAATGGACCCTGGCATCGGCCAGGACCGGCGCCGGCTCCACGTTGCCATCGGCATCGGTGGCGAGGCTCAGGAATTCATAGAAGCCCGCGCCATGCGGATAGGCGAAGACGGCCGTCCAGGGCGCGGCGGCGTCCTGGGCAAGATCGATCCAGCCACCCCAGGCGAGTCCGTCGGCGGCGAAGCGGTAGCGGAAGTCGACCGTGGCCACGCTGCCGCCGCTGGCCCCGGTCTGGTAATCCACTTCCAGCACCGGCCGCAGGCTGGCGGTGGCATACTCCTTGGAATCGAAGGCGTAGCTGAGCGTGGTGGCGGAGCCCTCCACCTCGGGCTTCACCACGAGTGAAATGAGGTCATCTCCCGCACCCAACTGGGCCTGGAGAAAGGATGTGACGTCCCAGGTATACCAGACCGCGGTCTGGCCGGCCGCCAGGGTGGTGGTGGAAAGGGCCGAGTCCAAGGCCGGCTGATTGGCCCAGGTGAGGCCGTTCTCGGCCCAGGAATCGTCATTGGCGCCGTGGACGGCGGCGGCCAGCGCGGCCGCACCGGCCTTCCAGCAGTAAAGCTTGAGGCGAGCGCCGGTGACGGTGGCACCGGCTGGCACCAGGCCGGCGAGGTCGAAGCGCAGCCAGCTGCGCTCGTTGAGGTACGAGCCGGTGGCAGCGCTTTGCACGTAGAGGTAGGTGCGGCTGCCGTAGTTGCTCGCCGGAGAGCCCGCCACCACCTGGGCGTCGGCCACCGGGCCGGTGCTCACCGTCGCCGTGCCGCCTTCCACCGGGTCGGAGGCAGTGGCGGTCAGGACCAGGGGGGAGGAGGTCTGCTCTTCCGGCAGCACCGGATCGACCCGGGACTGGGGCGGATAGCCGCTGGTGAAGGCCACGGCCGCCGACCGGCAGCGGAAGCGGCGGCTGGTGTGCTCGTAGGTGTTGACGCCGGTCAGCTCGAGAAGGTCGCCGCTGTTGCCGGGCAGGGTCATGGCCGAGTGGCCGCCGGGCTGGTAGACGGTGATCTCCTGGCCCGCCGCGTCCCGCACCTGGGAGGCGCCGGTCTTCGTCGCGTAGAAGAGCACGAGATGGTTCTCGTGCTCTTCGTCCCAGAAGGAGGCGATGTCCGGCTGGTACTCGGGGCGGGCCAGGTCCGGATCGTGGCCGGTCACGGTCATTTCCTGACCGCTGGCCGTGATTCCCTCCTGGTCAACGAGCTGGGGGTTGCCGCCGTGGAAGCCGCCCTCCACCCGCACCTCGATGAGGTCGCCCGGGGCCAGCGCCCCGTCCTGAAAGCCGAGATGGCTGCGGTAGAGCATGCTCTCGGCAAACTGGTGCGCCGGGTTGATGGAGCCGCCGGCGTTGACGAGACCGGACAGGCCGTAGCCGCTACGGCGGGCCACGGTGTCGTCCGTGGCGGACAGCAGGCGGATGAAGGCCGCCTCGTAATAGGGCTCGCTCTCGGTGTCGGCCAGCATGGTGACCACGGCCCGGAAGCCGCCGGCCAGCTCGGTATCCAGATCGTAGCGGGGGCCCGGCGCCGGCATGGGATGATCGAGGTCGAACTGGCCGGTGTAGTCGATGACCGCCTGGCGGATTGAGACTGGGCTGGTCTGGCTGGGGAGGTATTCCGGGGTGGTATCGGTCCACGGACCCTGGTGCAGGTACATGTACTCGCTCACCAGGACCTGGTAGGTGCCGGCGAGGCTGATGGGCGTGCCCTGGTAGCGGATCTCCTGGATGATGCCATCCTCGGCGGTCACCAGCCAGTCCTGGGAGATGCTGGTGCCGCAGAAATCGTCTTCGATGAGGTCCCAGATCTCCTGACCGGTCATGACGATCCGGACCATGGCGTCGTCCTGCCAGGGGTAGGCTTCGTAGATCTGGGCAAAGGTGATGGGCCCGGCCGGCACGTCCCGGCGGATCCCGCCTCCGGACTGCATGGCCAGTTGGCTGGGGAAGCCCAGCTGGCCGGCTTTCCAGACCATGGCATCGCTGATCCAGGCGCCGGCGGTGTTGTCGCCGCTCCAGGGGTACTCGTTCATGGTCCACCACTTGTCCTTGTCCAGGCGCAGATCCACCGCCGAATAGCCGATCACCTGGTGGAGGCTGCCGGGCGGGCTTGCCGCCGTATACTCGGCCTCCAGGCTGGCCAGAAGGCCCAGCACCTCCGGGTCCGGCAAGAGGCCGGCGGTGCGGATTGGGTGCTGGACGGCCTGGACATACCTGCCGTCACCGGTCACCGTGAGCTCGCCCAGATACTGGAGATAGGAGGCCGCCTCGGCCACCAGGGTCTTGCCATGGAGCTGGGCTGGCTGCCAGACGGTCTCGGCCCAGCTGTGCCAATGGCCGGCGATCACCACCTCCGGCGGCCGCACGCCGCCGTCATCCCGCACCAGGGCATCCGGCCCGGCAACCACCCGGCTCTGGCCGATGTGGCTGAGCAGGATCACCACGGCGCAGCCCTGGCTGCGCAGCTGTGCCACCGCGTCCTTGAGGTCGATGGTGGCCGGATCCGCATCCTCCCACACCACCTTGACCACATCGATGAGGGCGTCGGTCTCCGGGTCCATGTACGAGGATTCGTCGTTGGTGTAGCCGATGATGCCCACCTGGGTGCCGTTCACCGTCACGGTCACGGATGGGGTGAAATATGGGCTCTGGGTGCCCTGGCTGCAGACATTGAGGGAGATGACCGGGTAGGTGGCGTGGCTCCTCAGATTGGCCAGCATCTCGCCGGTGCGGAGGTCGTGGTTGCCCACCACCGCGGCGTCGATCCCCCGGCCGCCCAGGGCTTTGAGCTTGGCGTCCAGGAGGTTGTAGAAGTCGACCATGCCGCCGTTGCCCCGGAGATCCCCCAGGGGACTGCCTTCCGAGATGTCGCCGGCATCGAGCACCAGGGATTCGGGATTGGCGGCCTTCCGGGCCAGGAGCTGGGCCGCGAAAGGGGCAGCACCGCCCACCTCCTCGAAGACCGGCTGGTCGTCGACGCCGGGCACATCGAGCTGGTGGCTGAAGAGCCGGGCATGGGCGTCGTTCATGTGCAGGATCGAAAAGCCGCCACCGGTGGGCCAGGAGCCGCTGTATTCGATCCGGAGGCGCGGCGCCCGGGCCGCGGAGGACTCCCGGCTGTCGAAGGCAAAGGTGCGCCAAGTGGTGTCCCCTTCGGTCACTGCCTTGACCACGAGGCTCGCCTGCTGGTCGCCGGCCTGCTGGGCCTGGACAAAGGCGGTGACGTCCCAGTCCAGCCATTCGTCCTCCGCCCCGGCCATGAGCAGCCGCTGGCTCAGCTCCGCGCCCACCGCCGGCTGGCTGCTCCAGGTGAGGGTGTCCTCCTGCCAGTCGTCGTTGGCACTGCCGTGCACGGCAGCCAGGAGGGTGTCGGCGCTGTCGGCGGTGGAGCAGAAGAGCCGCAGCCGGGCGCTGGTGATCACCGCCCCCGGGGGGAGCTGGCCTTCCAGGTCGAAGCGCAGCCAGGTCCGCTCATCGCGGTAGGCGCCCCCCGAGGCCGAGGCGACGTAGAGCGCTCCGGAAGAGCCGTAGCTCGTCCCGGGAAAGCCCAGCGCCACACCGGCGTCGGCAGCGGTGCCGATATCGACGGTCTCGGCCAGGGCACCCCAAGGGGCTGCAAGCAGGAAGGCGCAGCAAAGGGCGAGCGGCAGGATGCGGCGGGCGAGCATGGGAAGGCCTCCGAAAGACAGCCGGACAGGGCGGCACCACGCCAGCCCTGTCCGGCCGGGGAAGATCAGGGACCAGGCAGGTCTTCGGCTCAGGCCAGGCGCCGGCGCAGGCGGGCCAGCCCGGCCAGGCCGGAGCCCAGCAGCCAGACCGCACCGGGCACCGGCACCGCGCTGGTCTGGCCGGTGACGATGGTGTCGTAGTAGGTGACGCCGTCGTAGTAGTCGCCGACCCGGAAGGTGCCGGTGGCGGCGGTGGCGCCCGATCCACCCGCTTGGGTGTTGCCGACCTCGTAGAGGCGGATGAAGAACGAGCCGGTCACCGGTCCCAAAGGGGTGAGGTCGATCCGGCTGTTGACATAGGTGTTGGCTGGCTGGGCGGTCTGGAAGAACGAGGTCAGGTAGCCGTCCAGGGAGGAGTAGTAGCCGATGGTCCCGGGACCGGTGGACGAGGAGCGGGTTCCGATCCACAGCTCGTCCAGGCTAACGGTGTATCCCGGATCCACCTGAAAGCCGAACTGGACGAAGTCGGTCGCTGCGGTCCCCTCCCAGCCTTTGCTGTTGAAGGAGTTGCTGCCGGTGTTCCCGGTCAGTCCGGGACCCCGGGTCATGGTGGCGGCAGTGACGTGGCTGCTGCCGGCGCCCGGGGTGAAATCCTGGGCGCCCGGCTGCCCCGAATTGTCCCAGGCAGCGATGTTGCCCATGTCGGCGCCGGCGGGCAGGCAGGTGAAGAGGCTGGTGGCGACGACGGCGGCGGCAACGAAAAGGCTCTTCTTCATGGTCGACTCTCCCTTGGTGGCTGGCAGGCTTCAGTGGACAGGACGGACCGCGCAGGCTCGCGGCGTCCTTGTGGATGAGCGTCTGGCGCAGTCTTGGGAGGCGCAGATCAGGAAACGGTTACGGTACGGTTCCGATCCGGATAGAACGGCGGCCCGGGATCGCCGGCGAGATGGCGGCCGCGGTATTCACGAAAAACACATCAAAGCATAGCCAGTTCATAACAGAGACGTTCCATCTCTCCTCCCAATACGACGCCTTCATGGCAGACGGAACAGTGTTCTTCAAGTGGGCTTGGCCAGTCCGAGGCCAACCGCCTTGGCGCGGTGCGGGAAGAAACGACAGGAGGATCCGGTGCGAGCGTCTGCGTGCTCTTTGGTGGTGGTGGTGGCTGCGGTTGTGGTCCTGGGCCTCGCAGGCCTTTTCTGTCCTGTGGCCGCCTATGACGATGCGAAGCTCCGCCGGGCAGCGGAGTGGCTGGAGGACCGGCAGAATCCGGACGGAAGCTGGGGGGCACTGGAGGCCGAGCAGCTCGTCCATACAGCGGAAACGGTCCGAGCCCTGCGGGCGGCTGGCTACCAGCGGCAGGCCTACTACCGGGGCATCACTTGGCTCGAAGGTCATGGGGTGGGCAGCGTCGACCATGTGGCCCGCCGGGCTGCCGCCCTCGCGGAGCACGGCGACGACATCTCCGCTGCCCTTGCCCATCTGGCCACCCTGCAGGACGCCGCCACCCCGGGACGAGATGGCTGGGGCGCCAGTAGCGCCTATCTCGCGGAGCCCCTGGACACCGCCCTGGCACTGAGGCTTCTTGCTGGCGCGGGCTCCACGGCGGATCTGCAAGCGGGCATCGACTTTCTCAAGACCAGCCGGCTCGCCGGCGCTGCTGGTGGCTGGCCGGTGGGCTCGGCGGCCAGCACCGATCCCTTTGTCACGGCCACAGTGGTCGAGGCCCTGGTCAAGCTGCAAGGGTACGACCCCACCGTGGCCACGGCCATCGGCAACGGCATGAGCGCCCTGGCGGCCACGGTCAACAGCTCGTCCCCCACCCATCTCCAGGCCCTTGCTGCCTATGCCGCCTACGCGGCCCAGGACTGGACGCAAATGAGCCAGCTTTACGATCGCCTTGCGGCAGCCCAGGGCAGTGACGGCAGCTGGGGCGGCCGCATCTACGACACCGCCCTGGCGCTCCGGGCGCTGTACGCCGTGGCCGAGGTGGACGAGGAATGGCTGGCGCCGCACGCAGTCCCGGACCCACGGCTGCGGGCTGTCATCAATGCCACCCTGGGCCGGGCCGCCATGGACAGCTTGACCTGCAACGACCTGTGGTGGCTGAGCAGACTTGAGGCCTCAGGCTTGGGCATCAGCGACCTGACCGGCCTGGAGTGTGCTTACAACCTGGCCTATGCCGACCTGCGGAACAACACCATCACCTCCCTCGCCCCCATCGCCGGCCTGGGGATCACCGACCTGCGGCTGGATGGCAACCCCCTCGCAGGCTACGCCGTGCCGGCGTTGACGGACTGGGGGCTCGCCATCATGGCCCTGCTGCTCCTCGGCCTCGGCAGCCGGCGCTGGCCGGGAGCACGGACGAATGTCGAATAGAGAACAAGGAATGTCCAACCGCTCCCTCCAATCTTCAGGATTCCGTGTTGGCCATTCTGCGGCTCGTCTTTCAGGAAAAAAAAGATCCCCATCGTTGCGAGGAACGTCATGCGAAAAAGAGATCGACGCTTGGTAGCCGCCATCGCTGGCGTGCTTTTGCTGCTGCCGGCAATCGGCAGGGCCGAGACCGCCCCCCAGGAGCTGCCGGCCGCAACCCTGGAGCAGGTCAGGTCCGCGGGCCAGGCCTTGCTGAAGGCCAATCACTCCTTTGTCCCGGACCCGGCGCTGGCGCAGCAGCGCGAGGATCTTGCCAAGGCCCGGGAGCTCATTCTGGCCGTAAGCCGGCCCCAGCCACCGCCCACCCTCAAGCTCACCCCGGCGCCCGGGACGGCGGCGAGCCTCGACCGTGAGGCCCAGGCCGACGACGAACGGACCAGGACGCGAGCCGGCCAGGTGGCAGGGCTCCGGAAGGTCTGCTCCGCCATGGCGACCCGAGGCCGGAGTGTGGCGGCGGCATCGGCAGGAACCTCGAAACGGCTGGGACTCCGGACCGGAGAGCCGGTGCTGAGCCGTTTGGACAGCCTGCCGCAGGAGGTCGAGGCAGCCCTGGCCCTGCCACCCCATGAGCGGCAGGTGCGCCTGCGAGAATTGGCCCAGGAGCTGGAGATCCGCCCCCGGCCAGCCTCCTGGCAGCCACCGGAGCCCACCCCCACCATCACCACCCGCACCAGCCACCGCCGGCCCAGGGTCAGCCAGGAGAAATGACGCCATGAGCCCGAAGAGCATCCTGATCCTGATTCTGGCCCTGGTCGCGGTGCCAGCCGTCCCGGCGGCCGCCGGCCCCCTGGCAGAGACCCGGGAGGTCATCTGGTCCGGTGAAGGCGAAGCGATGGCTGCCAAGGCCGAGGAGCTGGGCTCGCCGGCGGCCATCTACGAGTTTGTCCGCAACAGCCACGAATACGCGCTCTACCACGGCTCCCGGTCCAACAGCATCAACACCTTCGGCGGCCGGCGGGGCAGCGATGTGGATATCGCCTCGGTGCTCATCGCCATGTACCGCTCCCAGGGGATCCCGGCGCGCTACGCCGTGGCCACGGTGAGCGCGCCGGCCGCCGGCGTCGCCAACTGGCTGGGGGTGAAGGACATCGATCTGGCCGCCTCGATCATGGACGACCAGGGGATCCAGCAGGTGGCCATGAGCCCGGACCGGCAGGCCATCAGCTTCGAGCATGTCTGGGTGCAGGTGCAGGTCCCCTACGACGACTACCGGGGCGCCGTCGCCTCATCGGTCAACTGCACCACCACCCCCGGCCGGTGCCGATGGATCGACGTCGATCCGTCCTACAAGCTGCGGGAATACCACAACCAGGGCATTGATGTGTATGGGCAGGTGAATTTTGATTACGAGCGCTATTACAACGCCATCAAGAACGATGATGCAGAATACCGGGACAAGAGCCCGCTGGAGATCTACGAAGACCAGATCCTGACCTGGCTGCGGGCCAATCACCCCGGCAAGACCCTGGAGGATGTCGCTGATCCCGGCAAGATCATTCCGGTGCAGGACGGGATACTGCCGGCGTCGCTGCCGTATCAGGTGGTGAGTGCTGTGCAGACCTGTGACTCAGTTCAAGAACATGACGAGGCGGGCGGCAAGGGCTGGGCCAAGTTCGTCCGAGTGCACTACGATCTTGGCGCCTTCGTCTTCTCCGGCGGTCTGGTGGGTCCGTTCCAGTTGTTGCCGGATTCGCCTCGCATCTCGCTGGCCGATCTTTCCACCAGAAGACTGACCATCAGCTACTTCGAAGGAAACGGTATTCCTGGCGATCCATTTCAGCATCATCAGATGACACTGCGGCTTGGCGGTGAGATCATCCATACGCCGGTTCTGATCGCCTTCGACAATGAGATCGCTGATTTCATCGGCAGGCTGTTCAATATCAGCATCAATCTTGATGGAGCCCCGGGGACCACAGCAGGAGAAGAAGACTCTGTTATTGATGTTGACTACCAGAACTTGATCTTTGGCGGATACTACCTGATCGGAACTGGCGGAGACTCTTCGAACTGGTCCCAGGTGCACAGGGCAGCGGAACTGCTCCTGAATGCGAATCTGCAATATCCGGTCGTTAATCTCGGTGACGTGCCGCACGTCGATCAGAACCGCAACGGATCGATCGAGGGGGGCGAGCCACGCCTCATTGATGACCCAGTGGCCCAGGACGCCCTCACCGGCGGTCTGTTGTACGTGGCCATGAGCCAGTATTTTGCCCGCTTCGCGGCCGACGTGCATCGGCTGGGCAGCCTGAATCACGTTGCTTCGCCCATCGAAGGCTTCGTGGGGGTCGTCAGCTCCACCCATGAAGTGGATTATCTGGGCGACACCCCCTTCTCTGTGATGCCAGGCGGGCTGCTTATCGACATGAAGGGACAGAAATTCACCGGGATTTGGCGAGTTGATGCCCCGGCCACGGCCGCCGACGAGCATTTCGAGCTGATTGGCCGCAACATGTCGTCACTGGAGCACGAGATCTGGCAGGAGCTGACCGGTTTCGACGCGGTCTCCACGGTGCGTGGCGTCCAGATGGCGCTGGCCAATGGCGCCCCCTTGCTCCTGCCGGCCAACACCGGTGCGGGAAGCAACATGGCGGCCCAGTACGCCGGGTTCGGCTTCACGGACACGGACCCGCCCGGATTTGCCACCTCGCCCCGGGATGTGTTCAGCACCCGGCCGGTGATCTGGACCGGCGCTGCGGAAACAACTATTGAATTCCTGAAGCGCCAAGTAGACAGTGGCTCCCAGGTCGCCGACCGTACCCGCTGGCAGTACGGCGTGTCGAGCTACCACGCCCAGTACATCAGCTGCATCGATTCCTGTGAAAACCAGCTCCGGGCCCTGCCCGGCGGCACCCAGCTCCAGGCCCAGTCACTCTGCAACCACGATTTCCCTGCCGGCACGGCCAGCCAGTTCCTTGTCTGGCTGGAGGACTATTACCTCCACACGGTCATTCCGGATTACATCGGGCAGGCCCTTTTCGACACCTTCGATCGCAACCAGGGCTTTGTGCCCACCGACTATGTCTACCGGGCCTACAACGCGAGCAACGACAACCATTCGGCCGAGCGGGTTCAGGTTATCCGCGATGATGTGATGATCGGCGAAAGACGCCTGTTCCCTGACGCTCAGGGTCAGATGACGCTTCCGGGCAGATGGGCCTATGTGATCCCTGGCCGGCGAACGAGCACCGGCTTCAACACCTTTTCCGTGTTCGTGGAGAAGATCAGCAACCCGACCGACGGGCATCTCGTCAGCCAAAGCTACTCCATCGCCAACGACTCCTTCACCGCCGGCGGTGGCTGGGTGGATGGCAGCCAGGCGTTGGAGGCGGCCTCCGTGCCCAGTGGCTCCCTCATCCAGCCCTCCTTCAACAACGAGGTCTTCACGGACCAGAGCCTGGTGGCGCAGACCAACAACGATCTGGTGCGGACGCCGTCCACCGCGGATCCGGTCTCGACCGTGACCGGCAACATGTATCACGACGAAACAGACCTCACGATCAGGGGCCGGGGCCTTGACTACGTCTTCACCCGCTCCTACAACTCGGCGCCGGCCCGCACGGACAGGGACGGGCCGCTGGGCTTCGGCTGGACCCATTCGTACGCCATGGAGCTGCGGTCCAACGACTTCGGCGCCTGCCCCAACTGCACCGCGGCCCAGGACGCGAGAAACGGCAACAGCATCACCTCGTCCATCACCTACGTCGACGAGCGGGGCGGTGAGCACACCTCCATCCTCAACGCCGACGGCTCGCCGACCCGCAGCGTGGCAGACAAGCCGCCGGGCGAGTTCGAGACCCTGCGGCTCAACTATCCCAGCGCCGGGGTGTTCACCCTCACCTTCCGAAACGGCGTGAGCTACGTCTTCACCGGCCCGTCCACCCTGGTCAACACCCCGGGCCAGACGGCGCGGCTGGCCATGATCGTGGATCCGTACGGCAGCCAGCTGGTCATGGGCTACGACGGCTCGGGCCGGCTGACCTCGGTTACCGACAACCTGGGGGTTCCGGGTCGCACCGGGCTGACCCTGACCTACCACGGCTCCACGCCGCATGTGAAGACCGTCGCCGACTGGACCGGCCGGACCTGGACCTACAACTACACGAGCAACAACCTCACCTCGGTCACCTCCCCCCTGAACAAGACCACGACCATCACCTACCATCCGGACAGCCATCTGCTCCACGAGATCATCCTGCCCGAGCTGCGGGACGGCCAACCGGTGAAGACCGCCTTTTCTTACTACCGCAACAACCGGGCCTTCCAGTACGCCAATGCCCTCCAGGGGACCGAGACCCTGGACTACGATCTTTATCGCCAGCGCACCCGGGTAACGGATCCACGGGGCTTCGTGCGCAAGCACTTCTACGATCCGGACAACGGCGCCCTCATCAAGCTGGAGGAGCCGGACGGCGGCATTCTCTTCTTTGGCAACAATGCCGATGGCCTGCGCTTTGCCAAGATCGACCCCCTGGGCTACGGCACCGTGTACTCCTATCGCCAGGACCGCGGCCTTCTGGGAGGGGCCAGCGACACCTTCGGCAACGTGACCCTGGAAAGCGATGCCCTGGGCAACCGGACAGAGTACGACTACAACTTCGATCTTTATGATCAGGTGACCCGCATCAAGGACAAGAACGGCAACGAACGATTCCTGACCTATTCCAGTACCACGGACGCCGGCACCTATGCGGTGAAGGGCCGGCTCCAGAAGGAAGAGGTCATGCTGGCCGGTGTCCGCACCCTGCTGGCCACGTACAACTATTACCCGGACGGCACCCTGCGGCTGAAAGACGAGCGTATCGACCCGGCGCAGCCGAGCCGGCGGCGGTACACCTTCTTCGAATACGAGGCCAACGGCCTCAACCTCCAGAGGAAGACGGTCTGGGGCAACACCGGCGGCGGGCCGGTGGTCTTGGAGTACACCTACGACGCCCTGGGCCGGCTGGAGACCGAGACCCTCACTCGCCGGACCTCGGCGGTGGACGAGACGCCGGTGGCACTCACCACCACCTTCGGCTACGATGCCCTGGACCGGGTGACGCACGTGACCGACCCGGCCGGCACCATCCGGGAGACGATCTTCGACGCCAACGGCCAGGTCTATCAGGAGAAGGTCCACCACAGGCAGGCGGACGGCACC
>JBFMBH010000137.1 GCA_040755095.1 Thermodesulfobacteriota bacterium | reverse complement strand
ATGGCGACCGGCGATCCCGCCGAGGCCATCGCCAACGCCGCCCTGACCGGCCAGGATCCCCGAGCCCGGCAGGCCCTGGGACTGTTTGTCCGCATCTACGGCGCCAAGGCCGGCGACCTCGCCCTGACCGGCCTGTGCCGGGGCGGCCTGTATCTGGCCGGTGGCATTGCCCCCAAGATCCTGCCCCGGCTGCGGCAGCCGGATTTCCTCAAGGCCTTCCGGGCCAAAGGCCGCTTCGACACCCTGATGGCAGCCATCCCGGTGGCGGTGGTCACCAGCCCGGACGTCGGGCTGCGGGGCGCCGTCCTCGTGGCCAGCCGCCTGCTGCAGCCCTGACCTTCCCCCTTCTTCTGCCTGGACTTCCTGCCGTGAACGGATCGATTCCTGTTGCCCCCAGTCGCCCGCGCTGGCCCATGACCGTCCTCCGGGCCGCCGTCAGCCTGAGTGCCCTGGGCCTGGTGGCCTTCTTCTACTGGGAGCAGCTGCCAGCGGTGCTGCAGCAGCTGGCCCGCGTGGAGCCCCTCCCCTTCGGCCTCTCCCTGGCGGCCTTCTTTGGCGGCCTGGTCTTTCTGGCCGTACGGCTGCGTCTCATCCTGCTGGCCCATCGGGCCAGCATCACCACCCGGCAGGTGTATCACCTCAACCTGGTGGCCCTCTTCTTCAACAACGTTCTGCCGTCCAGCCTGGGTGGCGAGGCAGTCAAGGCCTACTACCTGTACCGGGGCACCGGCGGCCTTCTGGCCTCTTTCGGCGCGGTGCTCATGGACCGGATCTGCGGCCTGCTGACCGTGGTCCTGGTGGGCAGCCTGTCCCTGGCCCTCTGGGCCCAGGACCTCGCCTCGGAGCGGATCGTCCGCAGCCTGGAGGTCCTGGCCGCGGTCACGGTGGTGGCCCTCCTGGTGCTCTTCAACCGCACCATCAGCGACTGGGTGCACCGGGCGCGGGTGCCCCTGCTGCCGCCGCAGGTGACGGCCATGCTCCGGGATCTGTTCGCCACCATCCACTTCTACCGGCACCGGCCCCTGGTGCTCCTGGGGGCGGTGGGCCTGTCGGTGGCCGGCCAGTTCTTCTTTGTGCTCAACATCTACTACCTGGCGGTCAGCCTCGGCATCGCCATCCCCCTGACCTTTTTCTTCGCCTTTCTGCCCATCTGCGCGGTCACCGGCCTGGCGCCCTCCATGAACGGGGTGGGCGTCCGGGAGGCCACCTTCATCTTCTTCCTGCACGCTTACGCCCCTGCCGACCAGGCCCTGGCCTTGTCTCTGCTCACCACCGTCTCCCTGATCCTCATCGGCATGGCCGGCGGCGTGGCCTACGCCCTGAAGGGGGGCGGCATGGCGGCCCAGGAGCTCCAGCCGGCGGCGGTCGAGTCCTGCCCGGCCGACCGGCCTGTTTCTCGTTGACCCCCGTCAGCCCCGATCCGTATACTGGAATGAAGGCGAGTCAGGCCTGGGCATACGGCCCGGGCTGCGCGTGCACAGGCAGGAAAGGGGGGAGATCCATGAGGCCGTTGGCAGGACTGATCGCGGTGCTGGCAGGGGTGGCGCTGGCCGGGCAGGCCCAGGCAGGGACGATCACCGACTGGTACGGGGATGACGACGGATTCGGCCGCGGCGTTCTGGCCGATGACAGCTTCGCCTGGCGGGACGTCATCCAGGAGCCAGACGATGCCCCGGGCACCGACCGGTTCTCGAGCCGGATCTGGACGGTGCCGTCCTGGACCCACGACCTGGGCTGGGACGGCAGCGGCACCCTGACCGGCGCCTCCCTGGAGATCTTCTCCGGCGGCCAGGGCGCCTACGGCCCGTCGGAGGTGCTGGTCAACGGCCTGGCCATCGGCTCGCTCACCGACGGCGAGATCGGCGGCACCAACTACGCCCGGCTGGATGCCTTCGACCTCCTGCCCTACATCGGCCTCTTCGGGGACAGCCTGACCGTAAGCGTCCGCACCGCCGGCTCGCCGTGCGGCTGGCAGGACAACTGGGTCCTGGACTACAGCCGGCTGACCCTGAGCTTCGAGACTGGCCCCGCCCATGCGGTGCCGCTGCCGGCATCGCTCGTACTCCTGTCCTCCGGGCTGCTGGCCGCAGCCGCCCTCCGCCTGGTCGCGGTCCGCGCCTAGCCCCCTCCCCCTCCCTTTGCTGCAGCCAGAACGGGCAGGGCCGTTTCGCCCTGCCCGTTCTCTTTTCACTCCCCTTCCGGCCGCACCGGCCGGCGGGCCCGCTTCTTGTCACCGGCCCGGGCTTTGTCCGCCAGCCGCCGCTGCCGGGCCGCCTGGCCAGGCCTGGTGGGCCGGCGCCGCCGGACCACCTTCAGGGCCGCCTGGATGATGGCTGTCAGGCGCGAAAGGGCATCCTGGCGGTTGAGGTCCTGGCTGCGGTGAACCTGGGCCCGGATGAGAATGATCCCGTCTTTGCCCACCCGCCGGTCCGTGGCGGCCAGAAGCCGCACCTTGCAGGCATCCGGCAGGGCGGTGGAGGCGAGATAGTCGAAGCGCAGCTGCACCGCGGTGGCCGAGCGGTTGGCGTGCTGTCCACCCGGACCGCCCGCTGGCACAAACTGCCACTCCAGCTCCTGGTCAGGAATGAGGATGTTAGGGGTGATGGCGAGCATGGGGGGCTGGCCTCAAGGCATCCCCGGGCCGGTGGCCGAGGCCGGGGCTGTTACCGACAGCACGGCGCCGGCGGAATAGGCCACCAGCTCCGGGGCGTACATGGGGGACAGAACAGCGGGAGCGGCCTTGAAGGTGCCAGCCAGGGCGGCCCGCAGCCGGTGCTTGAGGACATACTCCCCCTGGGGCAGGGCCTCAATAAAGAAGCTGGTGCCGCTGTCCCGGACCTCCTCGTACCAGCCCAGCCCCAGATCCCACTGATGGCGGGAGACGAGGCTTGCCGGCTCGAAGCCGGCTGGCCGCGGGTCCCGGAGATGGACGTACTCCATGGGGTGCCTGGACCGGATGGCCAGGTGCACCTCCACCTCGTCCCCCACCGCCAACCGGTCACCGGCCGCCAGGGGCGCCAGCCGGACGCCGTCGTTCCCGGCGGTCCGGCGGAAGAAGGTCCGGGAGACCTCCAGGTAATCCCCCGTGGCCTCCGCCGGCAGCGCCTCGGTGGAGAAATGCCAGGTGGCGGACGCCAAGAGCCAGCCTGGCGTGGTCTTGGCCACCTCCACCCGGTGCATGCTGGCCGGGTCGATCTTCTCTCCCGGGATCGAGAGGCGGTTGGCCCGGCCGGTGTACCGCTCCGGCTCGAAGACGAAGGCGGCGCTCTGGCCGCCGACTTGCACCCTGGCCTCCTCCCGCACCCCGAAAGCGCCGGTCCGCTCGAGATAGCGGGTCAGGGCGTAGATCGCCTCGCTGGTGGCCCGGGTGGATTTCCAGTGGTTGAGCTTGCGGTTGAGCACAAGCCACAGGGCCAGGCCCTCCAGCCTGGGATCGTCCGGCGTCACCTCCAGGGTGGTGGCGAGGGCCTGGGCCTGGGTCTCCACGGTGTCGTTGTACCACAGCCAGGCCCGCTCTTCAGGGGCCCAGAAGGTGCCCTGGTCCGGGCTGGTCTTGGCCGCATCGAGGACGCTGGCCCAGACGGTCCTGGCGTCCGCCCCCCGGCCCAGGCGGGTCAAGGTCAAGGCCAGGCAGCCCTTCAGGAGCGGCGCGTGCTGCCGCCAGTGGCGGAAGGAAAAATCCGCCAACCGCTGCTGATCCTCCGGCGAGAACGTCCCGCCGGTCCAGGACAGATCCGGATACCGAGCAAGAACATAGCCGGTGTAGGTCACCATCTCCCAGCAGCAGTCCTGGGCCAGGGCCCGCTCCACCAGCTCCGGGAAGGCCTGCTGGCGCAGATATCCCCAGGCCCGCACCACCGCCTCCCGGGGGGCCTCGACCCCGAATTCCAGGCCCTTGGCAAAGCCGGCCAGAAGATAGAGGGTCATGTACGGGGATGGCGGGCCGCCCGGGAACCAGGGGAAGCCGCCGCTGGCGGTCTGGGCCTCCAGGAGCCTGGCCAACGAGGAGGCCCGCACCGCCTCGGCCACGGACGGCTCCAGCAGCCGCAGCACCTGGTCCGGCTCCTCGGCCCCCCCTTGCGCCACCTGCAGCCAGGGCAGCTCCTCCAGGCGCATGGTGCGGTTGGGGTCATCCCTGATCCAGGGCTCGAGCCGGGTATCCCGGCCGGACATCGCCCGGGCCGCCGCGGCCACGGCCGGGTGCTGGCGGTAGAGGGAGGTGAGGAGGCCCGTGGCCAGATAGCGGTTCAGGGTCTGCTCGGTGCACTGGTACGGATAGTCCACAAGATACGGCAGGGCCGAGAGCAGGGACAGGTAGAGCTGGGCATCCAGGGTCACGATCAGGGCCTCCTGGATGCGGGTGGGGTCGTCGTTTACGGCCAGATCCGGGAAGGACAGCTCCCGGCTGGTGGCATCCTTCAGCACCGCGAACCGGCTCTGGGCGAGGTGCATCCGGCCGGGCAGGAGCGGCACCGGCCGCAGCTCGCCATCCGAAAAACTGCCGGCCGTGGCGGTTACCGTCACCACCACATCCCCGACGCCGGAGGGCACCTGAACCGGAAACTCGACCCGGCCGGCCCCCCCGGCCGGCGCCTGGAAGGCCTGAGCCGCCTCCTCTGTCCCGAGGCCGAAGCTCGCCGTCCGGTCGGCGCCGGTGGCCTGGTCCTGGATGGCGATCCGGACCTGGCCGGCCAGCTCCTTTGTTGAGGCGTTGTTGACCAGGACGGGCAGCCACACCCGGTCCCCTTCCCGGAAGAAGCGGGGCAGGTAGGGCCGCACCATGAGATCCTTGACCGAGGCCACCTGCAGGCTGGCGGCTCCCCCTTGGAGATCCCGGGTCATGGCCAGGGCAAAGGCTTGCCAGGAGGTCACCGAATCCGGCACCGTGAAGGTCAGGGCCACTGTGCCGTCGGCATTGGTCTTCAACTGGGGCTGCCAGAAGGCGGTCTCGGCAAAGTCGCTGCGCAGGGGGATTGCCGCCGCGGTTGCCGCCGGCTCGGCCGCGACGGCCATCGCCGCGGCGGCCTCTGCCGGCTCCACAGCCGGCGCGGCCGGGGCGGGTGCCGCCGCGACCATGGCGGCCGAGTCGGCTGCCATCATCCGCCGGCGCAAGCCCGGACCGCCAATGCCGTAGCCGTCCAGGAAGCGGAGCCGGTCGCCGGCCAGGACGGGGGGGGCGAGGTCTTGTCTGGCCGGGCTGCGGAAGGTGTCGGTGGCCGCCGGTCCCAGACTGGTCCAGGGCAGGCGGAAGCCGGTCCGGCGGGGATAGAGGCCGAGCACCGAGGGCGGCTCAAGGGGAGCGAAGAGGTCCAGGGCCCGGTCGTACATGAAGGCCAGGACCTCGGCCCCGGCCACCGCCGCCTCGCCGCCGGCTGTCCGGACCTGGACACTCCAGGTCTCCTGGCCGCCGGGCTGCAGGCGATCCCGGAAGGAGGCAAAGGAGACCGCCAGCTCCCGGTCCCGCCATGGCACGGCGATGGATTCCCCCAGCGTCAGGGCCTGGTGGTCCCGCACCCCGGCCAGGGTAACGGCAAAGCCGCCCCGGTCCTCTCCGGTGACGGCAAGCTCCACCAGCACCGGCTGCCGGCCGGGGGTGAGCTGCCGCCGCTCGACGCGCTCCCCGCCCCGGAGCCGCTCCAGGACCAGTGGCTGGTCAGGCAGGCCCGAGAGGACCAGGAGACGGCAGGTCTCTCCCACGGTGCAGGAGGACCGCTCGGCCTTGAGAAAGACCGGCAGGGCCGGCGCGCTGTCGCCCCCGGCCACCACCAGCTCCTGGGCGGTCTGGAAGCGACCGCCATAAGCGTCCTCGGTCTCGTAGCGGAGGCGGTAGGTGCCGGCAGCCAGGGCCGGCAGGGCCACGGTGGCCTGGCCATCGGCCCCATGGGCGAGGTCACCGGACGCGATCACCTCCCCCTCCGGCCAGCCGGCCAGCACGGCCGCGGGATCGTAGCCGGGCTGCCAGCGGGGTCGCAGCCGGTCGCCGGGCAAAAGAAGCCGGCGAGCATCGGCCGGATCCGGCAACGGCTGGTCAGCGGGCAGCAGGGCCTGGGCAGGCCCCGGCAGCCGTGACAGGTGCCAGCGTCCCTCACCCGGAGCGGGCTGGCCATCGAGATCCGTGCGCCGGACCCGGGCCTGGGCCGCCTCGCCGGCCTGGAGGAAGCCGCGCTCCAGGTCAATGCCCCCCTCCACCGCCACGAAGCCCAGGCGGAAGGTCCGCTCGGCCGTCCGGGTCTCACCGCCCTCGTCCGTGATCTCGGCCTCGACGCGGTAACGGTAGGTGACGGCCCGGCCTGGCCCCGCGGCCAGCCGCTCGTCGGCCTGGGGCCGGAAGACCAGCTGGAAACGCCCCCCATCCAGACGGCTCGTGCCCGCAGCGACGATCGCCGCCGGCCGCTGCACCGGCATCTCCAGGCCCCAGCGCTCCCACCAGGGGGGGTAGAGGGGCTGCCGGCTGACCCGCCAGCGGACCTCGCCGCCGGTGACGGGCTGGCCGAAGAGGTAGCGGGCCTCGCCGGCCAGGGTGGCCGGCGCATTGAGGCGCAGGGGCATGGCTGGATCCAGCAGGCGGGCCTCGAAGGTCGGACGCTTGTACTCCTCCACCCGCAGCACCGTGGAGCCGACTCGGCGGCCCGCCAGCAGCGCCTCGAGCTGCCAGCGGCCGAGGAGCCGGCCGGCCGGAATGGCCAGCTCGCCGGCTGCGGTGCCGAAGCTGTTGGCCACCACTGTCGTGGTCGCCAGCACCTGACTGTTGGCGTCCCGCAGGCGAACGGTGAGGGTGGCACCGGCCAACCCTTGCAGGCGGCCCTGATCGGGCCGGCCACCAAAGGCCGCCACCTTCCACCAAATCCTTTGCCCGGGTCGATACACCGCCCGATCGGTGTAGATCAGGGCGGCCTGCCGGTCAGCGGCGGCCGGCTGCGGGGAGAAGCCGAGCCGGTCGGGAGCGAAGGCCATGTCCGATCCGTGCCGGGCCAGGAGCAGATAGCTGCCGTGATCGGCCCCGGCCGTAAGCGTGGCCAGGCCCTGGGCATCGGTCCGGATCTGGTGCGCCAGCCGATGGCCCTGGCGCCAGTTGAAGCGGTAGAGGCGGATCTCGGCGCCGGCCTTGGGCTGACCGGAGGCGCCCGAGACAGCGGCCACCTCCAGGGACTGGCCGGCTTGGCGGGTCAGGAGCACCAGATCGCTGATGCCCATCAACGCCACCTGCACCCCGCTGGACGGATCAGCGAAATCCCCCGGCGCCGAGGCCAGAATCAGGTAGAAGCCCGGCTCGCGCAGGGGCGGAATCAGGTGGTGCTGATGGAAGTCGAAGTCCGTGGCGGCCGGCAGCTCGACGCTCCAGGCCTGGTCCGGATCCCGTGCAACGAGGGCAGCGATCTCCTCCGGGTCCGGCAGAAGACTCCCGCCCCTGGCCGTCTCGACCCGGCGGACAAGATCGTCCCGATAGGCCCGGAAATGGACCGTGGTCAGGTTCTTGGCCCGGATGCCCAAAGAGCGGCGGTTGGCGGCGTCGGTGGCCATGGCGGCCAGCTCGAAGGCCGGCGCCTCGATGTCCTGGACGATGGCCTGGCACCAGCGGCCGCCCACCGTGTCCGGATAGGCTGCCGCACCCGCCTGGGCCTTGGCGCGGGCCTGCGCCAGGCGGTCCGGCTCCGTGCTGTCCCGGAGCATCTCCGCCAGCCGCGCCATGCCGGCTGCCCACCAGGGCAGGTGCCGGCAGCGCTCCAGGCGGCCGGCAAGGGTCGCTTGCAGCTGGCGCCGATCCTCAGGCTGGACGAAATGCGGCAGCAGAAGGCGCAGGCGCTCCAGACAGGCCTCCAGGGCCGCCTCCTCCTCTCCCCTCCCCTGGTGCCATGCCTCGAGATCGGCCAGCGCCGCAGCAATCCGCGTCAGGGGATGAGCGGCCGGGTCCTGGACGGCGGCTGCCGGCAGCGGGCCCAGGAGGGCGGCCAGGTCCAGGGCAAAGGCCTCATTGGCCTGCCGGGGGCTCCAGCCGTTGCTGTCCGCCAGCAGCGCTGCCAGAAGATGGGAAACGGCATCCCGCAGGCTTGGCCGGATGCCGGCCGGATAGGTGTTGGGCTCCAGATACTCGGCCAGCACCGCCGCAGGCCAGGCGCCCAGGGCCTGGCGCTGCTCCCAGACCCGCAGGCAGCTGGCCACCGCCTCGGCATGGATCTCCTCGGCGGTCCACAACGACAGATCCAAAGCCCCCGTGTGCACCACCTGACTCCGCTGCCGGATCTCCCAGGAATAGGCCTGGCCGTAGCGCACCAGGGTCTGACCGTAGACCAGCCCCAGCACGGTCCGGGCCCGGGGCTCGTCCGGCCAGGGCTCCTCTTGCAGGAAGCGGACCGCGGTCTCGTAGCCGTGGAGGGCGGTGCGTAGGAAGACGGCACGCACCAGGGCCCGGGTCCAGTCTTCGCTGTCCCCTTCCTGCCGGGCGGCCTCCAGGCGGGCGCTGGCCAGCCGGTACGCCTCCTCGTAGCGCTGCTTGGCAAGAAGGGCATCGTAGCCGGCCCACGCCGGACCCGGTGTGCCGGTCCAGGCCGCTGGCGCCCCGGCAGCTGGCACGCTGCCGGCAGCCACCCAGACCGCTGTCCAGCCCAGGGCAACCAGCCACCATCCCCGGCTCATGGTCGTCCCCTCCCGAAGCCCGGCCTCTCGCCAGCACCGCCTACTGCCGGAGTGCGGTCCAGGTGCCGCTGCAGCCCAGGGTGTTGCCCCAGCGACCGGAGCCGCCACCAACCGTCAGGTCGCCAACGATGACCAGACGCCCCGGTGCCCCGGTGCCCCTGCCGCCAGCAGTCAAATGGCCCTCGGCATCCACCGTGCCGCTGATCGTATAGGTGCCGGGCGGCGTCACGGCCTGGCCGGTGATGGAGTGGCCCTGGACCGTGGCGGTGATGGTGGCGCCGGTGCAGTATGGCGTCTCGGAGACCGCCGTCCCTGCGTAGGTGCCATCGAAGGGCGAGCTGATGGTCACCGCCACCTGATCGATGACCGCGGTGGCTGGGTCGAAGGACTGGTCACCCACGGGATCGATGCCGAAGTAGAAGGTGTAGTGGCCGGCCGGCAGCTGGCTGCTGTCCAGGATGGCGGCCGCCGGAAAGCTCGCCAGCGGCAGGGTGAAGGTCCTGATCCGGCCGCCGGTCCAGACCCCACGCCAAGACAGCCAGCCCCGGGGCGACTGGAAGGCGATCAGCCAGTCCGCCCGCTGGCCACCCTGGTCGCCAGCGTCCAGGGCGATGGTGACCGTCAGGTCCGTTCCCTGCTCGACAACAATGCCGGTATCGCTGCCGTTGGCCTTGATATCCACAACGACCGCCCCCGGCTCCGCCGCGACGGCAGCAGCCGCCGCCAGGATCAGGATGACAGTGGCACAGAGGATGGTGCGCAGGATCTTCATGGCAGGCCTCCTTCCTTGCGGGATGATGTGGGTCTTCATGGCTCGATGCTAGCAGAGAACGCCTGGAGAGGGAAACGGTTGACGTATCCAGCGCACGATTCTAGCCTGTCCTGGGCCGGGACCGGTCCAACAAATGGCCGCCGCTCCTCCGGAATTCCGATCCCAGCCAGCCCATGGGAGGCGCTCCATGACCAGATCCAGCCTCTGCTCCCTTCTGACCGTTCTCCTGAATCTCCTGGTGGCCTGCTCGGCGCCCCCGCAGGAGATCAACCAGACCAGCGATGGTCTTGCAATCCACGGCTACGACCCGGTGGCCTACTTCCTGGATGCCGGCCCCCGGGAAGGCCGGCCGGAGATCGAGCTCCGGTGGCAAGGCGCCCGCTGGCGCTTCGCCACCCGAGAGCACCGACAGCTCTTCCAGGATGCCCCCAAACGGTATGCCCCGCAGTACGGCGGCTATTGCGCCTATGCCGTAGCCATGGGCCGCACCGCCGACATCGATCCCCGCGCCTGGAAGATCGCCGGCGGCCGCCTATTCCTCAACTACGATCTGGAGGTTCAGAAGACCTGGGAGGCGGAGCAGGCCCGGTTCATCGCCCAGGCGGACCGGAACTGGCCCAGCGTGCTTCGGGCCGGTCCCTGACCTGGGCACCACCGCACCCGATGCCCCAGCGACAACGGGCCGCCGGCTGGCTGCCGGCGGCCCCACAGGCGTCACGTCTGGACTGGTTGCCCCGAGACACCGCCCGGGACCAAGAGCGGCTGCATCCGACCAACCCGCACCATCACGGATGGCTGCTGTGCGCACCTCCCTCCGAGGCCGGCGGCTCGGCCGCCGGGCCTTCCTTGGCCGGCTCGGCCGGCGGCGAGGCAGCCGGTGCCTCCTCCGGCATCGTCATCATCATCGGCATGGGCATCGACATGGGCATCGACATCCCCTCCCAGGGCGGCGGGAAGGGTGAGCCGATGGTCTCCCGGATCTTGTCCCGCTGGCTCGGTGCCAGGGAGGTCATGATCCCGTTGTAGAGCTGCACCCCGCCCAGAAGAAGCTGGTAGTGGATGTCCGCCAGCTTGCGCAGCACCGGGTCGATGGCAGCCACATCCTCGCTGCGGTGCCGCATGAGATACTGGAACTGCACCATGGCACCCGCCGCCTCGGCGTGCAGCCGGATGCCCTCCTGCAGATGGGGCGTGATCAGCTCGTCGATCCGGTCCAATTGCTCCCGGGTAAGCCCAAGCTCCTCCTGGCTGGCCATCACCTTGCCGAGCCACCGGTGGAAGGCATGCATGATGCCGGCCGCCGGCATGTTCCCCCCCATCCCCATGCCCATGGCCCGGGGCTTGCCGTCGGCTCCCTTGTCGCCGCCCTTGCCGTGCATCATCGGCATGCCTGCCATCATGCCACCCTCGCGGTGCATCATCGGCATGCCGGCCATCATGCCACCCTCGCCCCCTTCACCGTGGTGCATCATGGCCATCATGCCGCCCTTCTCACCGTCTCCCTTGTGGGACGCCGCGCCATGCTCGGCAGGCGGTTCCGCCAGAGCCCCCCCCTGCACCATCACCAGCCCCAGACCCAGAATCGTCACCGCCAGCTTCCGCAGCCACATGGTCGTACCTCCTTGTCTCAAAGTGTCCTGGCAATCTTGCCTCCGCCGCCTTCCGGCCCCTCCGGGATGCGGTCCTGCCCCGGCGCCTCAGCTGGCCTACGCTATGCAAAGACCGGTGGGCTGTCAACGGCAATGTTGCCGGAAGGCCCTGGAATCGAGTAGGGGGGATGTCGCCCTGCCCCCCTCTCCCACCGGACGTTCGATGTCGCATCCGGCGATTTCGTCAACAGGGCACATGCACCACGAGCAGGGCACGACCCTCGTGGCTCACGATCTCGATGTCCGGGGTCACAGCCGGCCGGATGCTGTCCGGGTTGGCGAGCCGTTCTTCCTCGACGCTGCGAGCTGGTCCAGCGTTTTCTCCAGCCCCTCGGCAGCGTGGAGCTTTCCGCCATCGTTC
The DNA here is from genome assembly GCA_040755095.1 of Thermodesulfobacteriota bacterium. Taxonomy (NCBI): domain Bacteria; kingdom Pseudomonadati; phylum Thermodesulfobacteriota; species Thermodesulfobacteriota bacterium. The sequence continues at coordinate 187 of JBFMBH010000137.1, read as the reverse complement.
TCACCTCCCTTCGACTGCCATCGCCGGGCTGGAAGTGACCCTTTTTCGAGGGTGCTGGGGACCCACCCGAAGTTGTCGTGCTCTGGGGTATTGGTGTTGGACGGCAGCGGTTTTGGACGTGGATGGAGCGGCGGGGGCAGGGGGCCAGGGCAGTCAGTGCCGGGCGGCAGGTGGACTCCCGGAGGGA
>JBFMBH010000136.1 GCA_040755095.1 Thermodesulfobacteriota bacterium | reverse complement strand
GGGCGGCTGCCCGGGGCGGCCGGCTGGCCCTGAAGGGTGGCGGGATCGGTGCGGCCTGGCCCTGGCCGAAGCGGCCGGTGACATAGTCGGCGGTGCGGTGGTCCCCACCGTTGGCTGCATGGACAGCTGCCGAAAGGTGCGAGGCCTGCAACCCTGATCCGGTGGTGGCCCTCCTTCCTGCCCGTCCGCATCGGCCTGGTGGTCGTCACAAAAGAAGGGGCCTGGCGCGGCGGCCGCCGCCGTGCCAGGCCCGGTACCGGCCAGGGACGCGCCCTAGACCAGCTGGGACATCAGGCCGTGGCTGACCTCATTGATGGACGGCCGGCCGTCCACCGAGATCACCTTGGTCTTGCCGCCCAGGCCCTTGAAGTAGTTGACCGCCGCCATGGTGCCAGTGGTCTCGTCGTAGTAGATGTCGTGGCGCTTGTTGATGGCGGTTTCGTCCTGGTCGTCGGCCCGGGTCTTGAGATCGCCGCCGCAGACCCGGCAGACCAGCTTGCCCTCCTTTTCCACCGGCTTGATGGCATCGAAGGCGATGTGATTGGGGTGGTTGTTGTCGTTGACGCACAGCCGCCGGCCCATGATCCGGAGCTTGGCCACATCCCGGGGCAGCTCGATCTCCACCACATAGTCCAGGCTGATGCCGGCGTCGGTCAGGGCCTTGGCCAGGGTCTCGGCCTGGACCTTGTTGCGGGGAAAGCCATCCAGGAGCCAGCCCTTGGCGCAGTCCGCCTCCTGGAGCCGGGAGAGGATCATGGGGATGGTGATGTCGTCGGGAACCAGATCGCCCCGGTCGATATAGGCCTTGGCCTTCTTGCCCAGCTCGGTGCCGCCGCCGATGTTGGCCCGGAAAATGGCTCCGGATTCGATATGGGGCACGTTGTACTTCTTCTGGACGATGGCGCCCTGGGTCCCCTTGCCGCTGCCGTTCGGTCCGAAAATCAGGATGTTCATGCCGGTCTCCTCCTCTCGTTGGTAGTCGTGCTGTCCCCCCTGGACATGCATAAAAGGTCGGTCGAGGGCTGCGCGGCACCTGCCGGCGCCGCTGTCCTGGCCGACCACCAGACGAGGACCTATATAATCGAACCGGCGAGGGCTGCCAAGGAAAAACCGGCCGGCAGCGCCGGAAGGGGGAGGACGAGGCGGATCAGCGGGGGACGGCTATGCTGTCCTCGGCGAACAGCTGGCAGAACTCCTGCACCAGCACCTTGCGGGCCGGCAGCTTGAGGCGGAAGTAGATGGGGGAGAGCATGAGGACGCGGATGGCTTCCCGGGGGGTCATCATGGCGGCACCTCGCAGTTCAGGAGGAGAAGGGGATCCTCTGTTGCCTTATAAAGACGTATCGGCCAGTGGCCGCCGTTCCTTGAGCCCGGGCATGGGCCTCCGGCCGGCGGCGTCCGGGCAAGATGGGCATTGGCCCGCCCGGGAGGGCCGGTGTATGATGCCGGCTGCCCGTTTCCTGTGAGCAAGGACCCTTCCCATGCGACGCGCCATCATTGGCCTCTTCCTTCTGGGCATCATCCTGGGCTTCGGCTCCCTGGGCTATGTCCTGATCGAGGATGCCGACCCGGTGGATGCCCTGTACATGACCGTCATCACCATCACCAGCGTCGGCTACGGGGAGGTGATCCCCTTGAGCCGGCCGGGCCGGGTGTTCACCATGGCCCTCATCATCATCGGCGTCAGCTTCGTCCTCTATCTCGTGGGCCAGATCACCGAGGCCGTGGTGGAGGGGGGGCTGGCTGCCATGTTCGGGAGGCAGAAGATGGAAAAGAGGGTGGCCGAGCTCTCCGACCACTACATCGTCTGTGGCTTCGGCCGCATCGGCAAGGTGATCTGCCGGATGCTCACCGAGAACAGCCGGCCCTTTGTGGTCATCGAGAACCAGGCCGGCGAGCTGCGGGCCCTGGAGGAGGCGGGCTACCTCTTTCTGGAGGGCAACGCCGCCGAGGACCAGGTTCTGATCAAGGCCGGGATCCACAAGGCCCGTGGCCTGGTATCGGTGGTCTCCAGCGATGCGGACAACGTCTACATCACCCTGTCCGCCCGGGGGCTCAACAAGGACCTCTTCATCATGGCCCGCTCCGCCGCCGGCGAGGGGGCGGAGACCAAGCTCCTGCGGGCCGGCGCCAACCGGGTGGTCTCGCCGTACGATATCGGGGCCCGCCGCATGGCCTCTCTGATTCTGCGGCCCACGGTCTCGGATTTCGTCGATCTCACCGTCCACGCCGGCCAGCTGGGGCTTCGGCTGGAGGAGGCGGTGATCGGCCCCACCTCCTCCCTGGTCGGCCTGGCCCTCAAGGATTCCGGCCTGCGGCCGGATTACGACCTCATCGTGGTCGCCATCCAGCGGCAGGGCCGGATGCTTTTCAACCCCAGCCCTCTGGAGCGGCTGGCCGAGGGCGACATCCTGGTGGTCCTGGGCGAGCACGACAACCTGGAGCGCTTCAACCAGATCCTCTGATCGCGTCGTAGCCGGGGCTTTGGTTTGTTTTTTCGGCCGGCTGTGGTACAGTGGCCACCGCCTTGCTGCCGGTATCCGCCGGCGGCCTCATCCTTTTTTTCCCCCTGGTCGCACATGGACGATCTCAATCAGCTGCTCAAGGCCCGGCGTGAGAAGGCCCGGGAGCTGGCGGCCGCCGGCCTGCCCCTCTATCCCAACGATTGGGCGCCCAGCCACCCCATCGCCCGGCTCCTCCATGAGGAGGCCGGCGAGCCGGGGGGCCAGCCCGACCCTGCTGCCCCCAGCTTTGCCATCGCCGGTCGGATCATGGGCCTGCGCTCGTTCGGCAAGGCCACCTTTCTCCATCTGGCGGACGACTCCGGCCGCATCCAGGTCTACGTGAAGAAGGACTTGGTGGGCGCCGGCGGGTATGCCCTGTTCCGCAAGCTCGATCTCGGTGACCTGGCTGGCTTCACCGGGCGCCTGTTCGTCACCAGAACCGGCGAGCCGACCCTGCTCGCCGCCTCCTGGCGGCTGGTGGCCAAGGCCCTGCGGCCCCTGCCCGAGAAGTACCACGGCCTGACGGATGTGGAGACCCGCTACCGCCAGCGCTACGTAGACCTCATGGTCAATCCGGAAGTGCAGGAGACCTTCCGCAAACGGGTGCGGATCATCGGCCTGGTGCGCAGCTTCCTGGCCGAGCGCGGCTTTCTGGAGGTGGAGACGCCCATGATGCAGCCCCTGCCCGGGGGCGCTACGGCCAAGCCCTTCCGCACCCACCATCACGCCCTGGGCATCGACCTGTTCCTGCGCATCGCCCCGGAGCTTTATCTCAAGCGTCTCCTGGTGGGTGGCTTTCCGCGGGTGTTCGAGATCAACCGCAACTTCCGCAACGAGGGCCTGTCCACCCGCCACAACCCGGAGTTCACCATGGTGGAGTTCTACCAGGCCTACGCCACCTATACCGATCTCATGGATCTGGTGGAGGAGCTGATCACCGGGGTGGCGCTGGGGGTGCACGGGACGCTGCAGCTCGGCTACCAGGGTCAGCCGGTGGATCTGACCCCGCCCTGGCAGCGGCTCACCCTGGAGGAGGCCCTGGTGCACAAGGCCGGCCTGGCGCCAGCGGAGCTGGCCTCCCTGGACAGCCTCATGGCCCTGGCGCGCCGCCACGGCATCGAGCCGCCCGCCGAGGCCGGGGCGGGCTGGATCAAGACCCAGCTCTTCGAGGAGCTGGTGGAAGAAAGGCTTGTCAACCCCACCTTCATCACCAGCTACCCCACCGAGGTTTCTCCTTTGGCCCGGCGCAATGAGGCGGATCCGGAGGTGACCGACCGCTTCGAGCTCTTCATCACCGGCCGGGAGATCGCCAACGCCTTCAGCGAGCTCAACGATCCGGTGGATCAAAGGCTGCGCTTCGAGCGCCAGATCGCCAACCGGGGCGCGGACGAGGAGATCCACCCCGAGCTGGACGAGGACTTCATCCGCGCCCTGGAGTATGGCATGCCGCCGGCGGCCGGCTGCGGCATCGGCATCGACCGGCTGGTCATGCTGCTCTGCGACCAGGCCTCCATCCGAGACGTCATCCTCTTTCCCCATCTCAAGCCCGAGGCGCGGCAGTAGCCCGCGCCCTGCCGACGGGGCGCCGCAGAGGGATCATGCGCTACGAGTGGTTTGTCAGCCTGCGCTACCTCAAGGCCAAGCGCAAGCAGACCTTCATCTCGGTCATCACCCTCATCTCCATTGCCGGGGTCATGGTGGGGGTCACCGCCCTGATTGTCGTGCTGGCGGTGATGACCGGTTTTGCCAGCGATCTTAGGGAGCGGATCCTGGGCATCAACTCCCACATCATCGTCCAGCAGCTGGGCGCCGTGCTCACCGACTACGGGGAGGTGGCGGCCCAGGTGTCCCAGGTGCCGGGGGTGCAGGCCGTGACCCCGTACGTCTACGCCCAGACCATGGTGAGCACCGAGGGCGGCGGCGCCGGCGTCGTCTTGCGGGGCATCGATCCCGCGTCGGCGGCCGGGGTGCTGAGCCTCAAGGACACCCTCACCGCCGGCCAATTGTCCGATCTGGGCGCTGGCCCGGTGCCGGGGCTCATCGTCGGCAAGGAGCTGGCCCGGGTCCTCCGGGTGGAGGTGGGTGATCCTGTGCGCCTGGTCTCCCCGTCCGGTCCCCTCACCCCCATGGGGGTCATTCCCCGCCTCAAGACCTGCCGGGTGGTGGGCATCTTCGCCTCCGGCATGTACGAGTACGATATGAACCTGGCCTATGTGCACCTGGCGGCAGCCCAGGAATTCCTGGATCTCGGAGTCGCTGTGCACGGCCTGGAGGTCAAGGTGGCGGATGTGGACGCCGCGGACCAGGTGGCCAGCGCCATCGAAAAGAGGCTGCGCCTGCCCTTCATCGCCAAGGACTGGATGGAGATGAACCGCAACCTCTTTTCGGTGCTCAAGCTGGAGAAGACGGCCATGTTCATCATCCTGGCCCTCATTGTCCTGGTGGCGGCCTTCAACATCGTCTCCACCCTCATCATGGTGGTCATGGAGAAGGGCAAAGACATCGCGATCATGAAATCCATGGGCGCCACCTCCCGCAGCATCATGCGCATCTTCGTTTACGAGGGTCTGGTCATCGGCATCACCGGCACCGGGCTCGGTGTGCTGGGGGGATTGAGCCTCTGCGCCATTCTGGCCCGCTACCAGTTCATCAAGCTGCCGCCCGACGTCTATCCCATCTCCACCCTGCCGGTGAAGGTTCTGCCCCTGGACGTCGGCCTGGTGGCGGTGGCCGCGGTTGTGATCACCTTCCTGGCCACCCTCTATCCGTCCTGGCAGGCAGCGCGTCTGGATCCGGCGGTGGCCTTGCGCTATGAATGAAGGGAGCCCTTCTGTGCTGGAGGCGATCGGTCTCGAGAAGGGCTACCTGGCCGCCGGGCAGCGCCTGGCGGTGCTGTCCGGCCTGGATCTTGTCCTGGCGCCGGGCGAGATGGTGGCCATCGTCGGCGCCTCGGGGTCGGGCAAGACCACCCTCCTGCACATCCTGGGCACCCTGGACCGGCCGGACCGGGGCCGGATCCTGCACCAGGGGATGGATGTCTCCTCCATGCCGGACGAGGAGCAGGCTCGTTTCCGGAACCAGCGGATCGGCTTCGTGTTCCAGTTCCACCATCTGCTGCCCGAGTTCTCGGCCCTGGAGAACGTGCTCATGCCGGGTCTTATCTCGGGCCGCAACAGGGGGGAGCTCGACGAGCCGGCCCGCCGGATCCTGGACGAGGTGGGGCTCGGCGACCGGCTGCAGCACAAGGTCGGGGAGCTTTCCGGCGGCGAGCAGCAACGGGTGGCCCTGGCCCGGGCCCTGGTCCTGCGGCCGACCTTGCTTCTGGCCGACGAGCCCACCGGCAACCTGGACAACGCCACCGGCCGCAAGGTCTTTGGCCTGATCCGGGAGCTGAACCGTCAACACGGGGTGGCGGTGGTCATGGTCACCCACAACCTGGAGCTGGCGACCCGGACCGATCGCTGCCTGACCCTTGCGGAGGGGCGTCTGCAGTGAGAGGGACACATTCTCGGGGAAGGAGGGCGAGGTGAAGACGACAGCCGTGACGGATCGGAACAGTCAACCCTGGTGCGTGGTGGCGGCTCTGGCTTTCCTGCTGCTGGCTCTGGCCACCGGCCTTCCGGAGGCGGCCCTGGCCCAGGAGGGCGAGGTGACGCTCTTCCTGCCCTGGCGGGTCCACACCGACGCCGATGCCATGGACCTCACGCGACTGGCCGATCAGGCACTCGCCGAGGCGGCGGGCGGCCGCAACGCCTCGCTCTTGGACCGGGCCACCGCCGAGGCGCTGTTCCCGGCCGGCAGCCAGTGGCCGCCCGCCTACGCCAGCCTGGTGGCCCTGGCCCAGGAGCGCGGTGCCGCCTACGTGGCGGTGGGCAGCCTGACCCGCCTGGGCACCGGCTTGTCGGCGGATCTCGCCCTCGTCGACAGCGCCAGCGAGGACGGCACCACCCATTATTACGAGGCAGCACCGTCCACGGCCGAGCTGTTCACCGTCGCCCGCTCCCTGGTTGGCCGGGCCCTGGCCCATGCCGGCCGCTTCCACCAGATCGCCTCCCTGGCGGTGACCGGCAACAACCGCATCGATGCCGCCGCCATTCTGCGCACCGTGACCAGCCGTCCCGGTGATCGTCTGGACCGCGTCCGGCTGCGGGACGATCTCAAGGCCATCTTCCGTATGGGCTCCTTCGACGATGTCCGGGTGGCCGTGGAGGAGACCGAGAAGGGGGCGGCGGTGGTTTTCCAGGTCACCGAGAAGCCGGTGATCCACGCCATCCGCTTCACCGGCATGGAGGAGCTGGAGGAAAAGGACCTCAAGGAGGTGGTCAGCATCGGCGCCAACACCATCCTCAACACCCGGCTGCTCAAGGAGTCCGAGGACAAGATCCGCAAGCTCTACAAGGAAAAGGGCTTCTATTCCGCCACCGTGGAGGCCAAGCTGACCCCCCTGGCCGACAACCAGGTGGATGTGGAGATCGCCGTGGTCGAGGGCCCGGAGGTGGCGATCGAGGAGATCCGGATCGTCGGCAACACCGCCTTCGACGCCGGCGACCTCACGGACGTCATGGAGACCTCCGAGAAGGGCCTCTTCTCCTGGCTCACCGAATCAGGCCGTCTGAAGCGGGAGGTGCTGGATCAGGATCTGGAGCGGATCGCTGCCTTCTACCACAACCACGGCTTCATCGATGCCAAGGTGGGGACCCCGGAGATCAGCCAGGAGGAGGATCGGCTGTTCATCACCATCCCGGTGCAGGAGGGGGCCCGCTACCGGGTGCGGTCGGTGCAGATCGCCGGTGATCTCCTCGCCTCCGAGGAGATCCTCCTCACCCACGTCCTGTCCGGCAAGGATGAGGACGCGTTCTTCAGCCGCAAGCTCCTGCGGGAGGATGTCCTCAGGATCAACGACATCTACGCCGACCGGGGCTACGCCTTTGTGGAGGTGCGGCCGGATGTGAAGCGGGATGACGAGGCCCGCCAGGTGGACATCACCATCAGCGTCAGCCAGGGTGCCCTGGTGCATGTCAACCGGATCGACATCCGGGGCAACACCCGCACCCGGGACAAGGTGATCCGCCGTGAGCTGGCGGTCCGGGAGCTGGACGTCTTTTCCGCCGGCGCCATGCGCACCAGCAACTCCCGCCTGCAGCGCCTGGACTATTTCGAGGAGGTGCACATCACCCCGGAGCCGGGACTGGCGGAAAACACCATGGATGTCACCGTGGAGGTGAAAGAAAAGCCCACCGGCGCCTTCAGCATCGGGGCTGGCTACTCCTCGGCGGAAAGCCTCCTCTTCATGGCCGAGATCAGCGAGAAGAACTTCCTGGGCAAGGGCCAGAACCTCTCCCTGCAGGCCAACCTGTCCAGCGTCACCAACCGCTACAACCTCTCCTTCACCGAGCCCCGCTGGAACGACACCCACCTCCTGGTGGGCTTTGACCTCTACGACTGGACCCGGGAGTACGACAGCTTCACCAAGGACGCCACCGGCGGCCAGCTCCGCACCGCCTATCCCTTGTGGGAGAAGATCGTCGGCTCCCTGGCCTACGGCTATGAGCATGTCCAGCTCACCGATGTCAGCGCCAATGCCTCGGTCTTCATCAGGGATTCCCAGGCCATCAACGTGACCAGCGCCGCCACCCTGGGGCTGCGGCGGGACACCCGGGATCGGCTCTACGACGCCTCGTCCGGCTCGGACCATGGGGTGAGCGTCAAGTATGCCGGTGGCCCCCTGGGCGGCGACTCGGCCTTCACCAAGATGGAGGCCCGGAGCGGCTGGTACTTCCCCTTCCTCCACAAGGACGTCACCTACCACCTGGAGGGCACCATCGGCTATGCCTTCGAGAACAAGGGCGGCCGGCTGCCGGTCTACGAGAAGTTCTTCCTGGGCGGCATCAACAGCATCCGGGGCTTCGACTCCGCCCACATCAGCCCCAAGGATCCGGATACCGGTGAGCGGATCGGCGGCGAGAAGATGTGGATGATGAATGCCGAGTGGATCTTCCCCCTGGTCAAGGAGGCGGGGCTCAAGGGCGTGGTCTTCTTCGACGTCGGCAATGTTTACCGGGACAGCGAGGGCTGGGATGCCCGCTTCCTCAAGAAGGCGACCGGCGCCGGCTTCCGCTGGATGAGCCCGCTCGGCCCCTTGCGTCTGGAATGGGGCCTCAACCTCGACCCGGTGGACGACGAGGACCGCACCAACTGGGACTTCTCCATCGGCGGCCGCTTCTAGCGGACAGATGGCCGGCATGGACGGCATGGACATGATGGACACGATGGACGGGGAGCCGGTCATTCCTGCCCGGCGGCAACGGCAGGTGAGCGGGCCAGGGCCGGTCGCGGCAAGGTCTCGATGCAGGAGGTGATCGAAGCCCTTGGCCAGGGCGAAGGGACTGTGGAGGTCACCGGGCTGCGGGGAGGGGCACGGGCTCTGTTGGCAGCCCGGATCCTGGCTGCCCGGCGCCGCCCTCTTCTGTGCATCGTTCCCTCCGAGCGGGAGGCCCAGCTCCTGGAGCAGGATCTCGCTCTTTTTACCCTTGCGCCGGTGGTGCTTTTTCCGGCCTACGACATCCCGCCCTACACCCCCCTGTCGCCGGACGCCGCCACCGTCGCCGCCCGCCTGGGGGCCTTGCACCGGATCCTGTCCTGCCCTGACCCCCTGGTGGTGGTGGCGCCGGTGGCGGCGCTGCTGCGGCGGCTCATGCCCCGGGCCCTCTTTTCCCGGCACACCGATATCGTCATCCGGGAGGAGGAGGTGGACCTAGCGGCGCTGGTGGGTCGCCTCGCCCTGGCCGGCTACGATGGCGTCGCCCTGACCACCAGCGCCGGCGATTTCAGTGTCCGTGGCGGCGTCCTTGACGTCTTTCCCCCGGGCAGTGACCTGCCGGTGCGGCTGGACTTCTTCGGCGACTTCGTGGAGTCCCTGCGGCTGTTCGATCCCATCAGCCAACGGTCGGTGCGGGAGCTGGAGGCCATTGAGCTGCCGCCGGCCCGGGACATCCTCCTGCCCCCCCACGGCTCGGCCCAGGTCGCGGCGCTCGTGACCCGATTCCAGGCGGCCAGCCGCGATCGGGGCTGGGACCCGACGGCCAGCCGCCGGCTGGCCGAGCAGATCAGGACCGGCCGCAGCTTCCCGGGCATGGAGGCCTTTGCCCCGCTGGTCCATGGGCAGACCTCCACCCTGGCCGACTACCTGCCTGCCGATGCGGCGGTCCTCCTCCTGGACCCGCTGGAGCTGGGACGCAGTGTGGGCCTGGTCTGGGAGCGGATCCGGGCCAACTTCGCCGAGGCGAAGGCAGGGGCTGTGCCGGCCCTGCCGCCCGAGGAGCTGTTCCTGGGCGAGGCAGGGTGGCGGGCCAGCCTGGGCCAACGGCCCGCGGTGACGGTCCACGACTTCGCCACCCCGGAAGGCCGGACCCTCGATCTGGCCACTGGCGGCCATATCCTGCTCAAGCAGGGCCTGGACCTGGAGCGCAAGGGCCGTGGCCTTCTGGCCCCCCTGGCGCGCCAGCTCGCCATCTGGCTCACCGAGCACCAGGGGACGGCGATCGCCTGCCGCAGCTTGCGCCACGCCGAGCAGCTTGTGGAGCTGCTCCGTCCCTACGGGCTGCCGGTAGCCATGGGCGAAGCGCCCTGGCAGCCGGCGCCAGCCGGCGAGCGGCCGCAGGTCAGGCTGTTCGGCACGCCGCTGAGCGAGGGCTTCACCCTGTCCCGGGAAGGGCAGCACATCCTGTCCGCCAGTGAGCTTTTGGGCGAGCGGCGGCTGGGGCCCAGTGCTCGCCGGGCCCGCAAGGCGCCGCCGCCGGCTGTGGTGGTCGAGGAGCTGGCCCTGGGGGATGCGGTGGTGCACCGGGACCATGGCATCGGTCTCTACCAGGGCCTGGTGCACATGCAGGTCGGTGCCCTGGCCAACGACTTTCTGGTCATCGCCTACCAGGGGGAGGACAAGCTCTACGTGCCGGTGGACCGGTTCCACCTGGTCCACAAATACCAAGGCCTGGACGGCTCCCTGCCCCGGGTGGACAAGCTGGGCGGCACCTCCTGGGCCGGCCGCAAGAAGAAGGTCCGGGAGGCGGTCTCCAAGGTGGCCGGCGACCTCCTGGAGCTTTATGCCCAGCGGGCTTTGCGCCAGGGGCATGCCTTTTCCCGTCCCGACGACCTGTACCGGGAGTTCGAGGAGGCCTTCCCCTACGAGGAGACGGCTGGCCAGAGCAAGGCGATCGACGACATCCTGGCGGACCTCACCGCGGAGCGGCCCACGGACCGGCTGCTGTGCGGCGACGTCGGCTACGGCAAGACCGAGGTGGCCATGCGGGCCGCCTTCAAGGTGGTGGTGGACGGCTTCCAGGTGGCCCTTCTGGTCCCGACGACTGTCCTGGCGGAGCAGCATGCCGAAACCTTCCAGGAGCGCTTCGCCGGCTTTCCGGTGGAGATCCGCAGCCTGTCCCGCTTCCGCACCGCCGCCGAGGAGCGGCAGATCGCCCGCGACTTGGCAGCCGGCCGGGTGGATGTGGTGATCGGCACCCACCGCCTGCTCCAGAAGGATATCCTGTTCAAGCGGCTGGGCCTGGTGATCATCGACGAGGAGCACCGCTTCGGCGTCGCCCACAAGGAGCGGCTCAAGAAGCTCCGGACCGAGGTGGACATTCTCACCCTCACTGCCACCCCGATCCCGCGCACCTTGCAGATGTCGCTCCTGGGCATCCGGGATCTGTCGGTGATCAGCACCGCCCCGGAGCACCGGCGGGCGGTCAAGACCTTTGTGGCCCGTTATGACGATCTGGTCATCAAAGAGGCCCTGACCCGGGAGCTGCAGCGCCGGGGCCAGGTCTTCTTCGTGCACAACCGGGTGCAGACCATCCACGAGATGGCGGCCCGGGTGCAGGCCCTGGTGCCCCAGGCGCGGATTGCGGTCGCCCACGGCCAGATGGCCCCTCGGGACCTGGAAGAGATCATGGTCCGCTTCGTGCAGCGGCAGCTGGACGTCCTGGTGTGCACCACCATCATCGAAAGCGGCCTCGATATCCCTAGTGCCAATACCATCGTCATCAACCGGGCGGACCGGCTGGGGCTGGCGGAGATCTACCAGCTGCGGGGCCGGGTCGGCCGCTCCCGGGAGCAGGCCTACGCCTATCTGCTGGTGCCCTCGCTGGACGGGCTGTCTCGGGATGCCCAGAAGCGGCTCAAGGCGGTCATGGAGTATGACCAGCTGGGGGGAGGCTTCAAGCTGGCCATGAGCGATCTGCAGATCCGGGGCGGCGGCAACCTCCTGGGGGTTTCCCAGAGCGGCCACATCGCCGCGGTGGGCTACGAGCTGTATCTCGACCTTCTGGGCCGGACGGTGGCCGACCTCAAGCGCAAGGCGGCT
>JBFMBH010000135.1 GCA_040755095.1 Thermodesulfobacteriota bacterium | reverse complement strand
GGCCCCGGGATGCCACGGTCCGGTGCCCCTTCCTGGCCTCCATCCTGCCGGGCCGCACGGGCTGGGACAGCAGCAGCGCCTGACAGCTAAGCAGAAGGAGTCGGGCAGGTCAACGAAAAATCCCGGCCCCGGTCCCGCCGGGAGTGCCGGGCGCCGGTTTACGGCCCGGGTGCTTTTTGGTACAGTACGTCCCGCGCTGCACTCGGCTCTTTTCGCTCTCTTTTCCGGAGGCTTCCATGTCCGCAGCCCAGCTGCCGGCCTTTGTCCAGCTCCTCCTCGATCCCACCGCCTACCCGCACCCGGTGCCGGCGGTGGAGCTGGTGCAGACCCATATCTCCTATGTTTTCCTGGCCGGCCCCCAGGTTTACAAGTTCAAGAAGCCGGTGGACTTCGGCTTCCTGGACTTCACCACCCTGGAGCGGCGGCACCATTTCTGCCAGCAGGAGCTGCTCCTCAACCGCCGGCTGGCGCCCAGCATCTACCAGGGCCTGGTGACGGTCACCGACGAGGGCGGCCGCCTGGCCCTGAACGGCGCCGGCCCGGTGGTGGAGTATGGGATCAGGATGGCCCGCATGCCGGCGGCAGGGATGATGGGCCGCCTCATCAGCGAGGGGCGCCTGGGGCCGGACGACATCGACCGCATCGTCGCTACCCTGGTGCCCTTCTACGCCCAGGCCGCCGGCGGCCCGGAGATCGGCGCCTTCGGCCGGGCCGAGGCGGTGGCCGTGAACATCACCGAGAACTTCCGGCAAACGGAAGGGTTTGTCGGCAGCCCTGCCCTGAGCCGCGACCAGTTCGACGCCATCGTGGCCATGAGCCGCCGGGTGCTGGCGGATCACGAGCGGTTCGACCGCCGGGTGGCGGCCGGCCGGATCCGGGACTGCCACGGCGACCTCTATTCCGCCAACATCTGCCTGGCGGACCAGGTCTATATCTTCGACTGCATCGAGTTCAACGAGCGCTTCCGCTACGCCGACGTGGCCTCGGATCTGGCCTTCCTGGCCATGGACCTGGAATTCCACTGCCTGACCGGGCTCGCGCAACGGCTGGTGGACCGCTTCGTGAAGGCAAGCGGCGATGAGGGCCTGCCCGGCATGCTCGACTTCTACAAATGCTACCGGGCCTACGTGCGGGGGAAGATCAACCTCTTCACCGCCCATGCCCCGGAGGTGGATGCCGCCAGCCGCCAGGCCTGCCAGGAGCTGGCCGGCCGCTACTTCCGGCTCGCCGCGACCTATGCCGCGTAAGGCCCGTCTCGTCGTCTTCTTCGGTCTGGTGGCCACGGGCAAGACCTGCCTGGCCCAGGCCTTTGCCCGCCGGATCGGCGCCCGTCACCACAACTCGGACGAGGTGCGCAAGGAGCTGGCCGGCCTGGCCCCCACGGCCCGGGCCCAGGAGGAGCTGGGGGCGGGCATCTACAGCCCGGAGCTTTCCCGGCGCACCTACCGCGAGCTCCTGGTCCGGGCCGAGGCGGATCTGGCCGCCGGCCAGCCGGTGGTCCTGGACGCGGCCTACAAGACCCGGGCCGAGCGGCAGACGGTGCGGGAGCTGGGCCAGCGCCTGGGGGTGCCGGCGCGGTTTGTCTTTTGCACCTGCCCCGAGGCGGAGGTGCAGCGGCGACTGGCCCTGCGGGCCCAGGATCCGGAAGCCGTCTCCGACGGCCGCTGGGAGATCCATCTCGCCCAGCGCCGCAGCTTCGAAGAGCCGGCCGCCGAGGAAGACGACGTGCTGGTTCTGGACACCGCCCATCCCCTGCCCGAGCTGCTGGCCAGGCTGGATGCCGCCGGCTGACCTTCGCATCCCTCACCCCCGCCTCGCCCGGAGGACTGACCCTGTGTACGCCCGTATCTATGTCCTGCGCTTCCCCAAGAGCATCGTTGACCAGCCCATCGTCTGCGACCTGGTCAAGCGGTTCCAGATCGATTTCAACATCCTGAAGGCCACGATCCTGCCTGGCCACGAGGGCCTGATGGTCATCGAGCTCCGGGGTCACAAGCCCAACGTGGACAAGGGCCTCACCCACATGCGGGACCTGGGGATCCAGGTGGAGACCATGGCCACCGAGATCCGGCGGGACGACGAGGCCTGCCTCCAGTGCGGCCTGTGCACCGGGCTCTGCCCCACCGGCGCCCTGGCCATCAACCGGGAGGACATGGGCGTGGTCTTTCAGCCGGAGCTGTGCTCCGGCTGCGCCCTGTGCCTCAACGTCTGCCCGGTGCGGGCCATGGCCATGACCCTGAACGGCACCATCTCCTTTCCCGACTGAGACCGGACCATGGAGGAAGCCCAGTGGCAGGAGCGGGTGGCCGGCCACCGCCAGCGGCTGCGGGACCGGTTCCTGGAGTCGGGCCTCGACGGCTTCACCGACTGCGAGGTGGTGGAGATGCTCCTGGCCCTGGGCACCCCGCGCCGGGACACCAAGGCCGCGGCCCGGGCGGCCCTGCAGCGCTTCGGCAGCCTGGCCGGGGTTCTGGAGGCGCCCCAGGCCGCCCTGGAGGAGGTGCCCGGCATCGGTCCCAAGAACGCGGTTGCAGTCCGCTTCATCCACGGGGTCGCCCGCCGCTTCCTGGCCCGGCGCCTGGTGGGCAAGAGCTACCTGACCTCGGCGGCGGCGGTGGCTGACTACCTGCGCCATGCCCTGGCCGACCGCAAACAGGAGGTGTTCGTGGTCATCCTCCTGGATGCCGAGCACGGGATCATCGACACCCGTTTCCTTGGCGCCGGCACCCTGACCGCGGCCACCGTCTACCCCCGGGAGGTGGTGCAGCTGGCCCTGGCCCACCATGCAGCGGCCCTGGTGGTGGCCCACAACCATCCCTCCGGCCACCTTGCGCCCTCGGCCGCCGACCGGCGCCTGACCCAGCAGCTCCATGTGGCCTGTACGGTGCTGGGCATCCGCCTGCTGGATCATCTGCTCATCGGCGCTGGCCCCGAGGTGTACAGCTTCGCCGACCAGGGCCTGATGGCCGAGATCCGCGCCGCCGGTGACCGGCTGCTGGCATGAGCCACCCCCTGGTCCCCGCCCCCGGCCTCTACCTGCACGTCCCCTTCTGCCTGGCGAAGTGCCCGTATTGCGCCTTCCGCTCCCAGCCGTACCAGGCGGCCGCCGGCCGGCGTTACCTGGCAGCGGTGGCCGCCGAGATCGCTCTTTGGCGGCGTCACCCTCTGGTCCGGGATTGCCGCTTCGCCAGCCTCTTCGTGGGCGGCGGCACCCCGACGGTTCTGGGCCTGGCCCTGCCGGAGCTGCTGGCGGCCTGCCGGCAGAGCTTCCGGTTGGAGTCCGGGGCGGAGGTGACGGTGGAGGCCAATCCCAACACCGTGGATCCCGGCCTCCTTGCCGCCCTGCGCCGGGCAGGCGCCAATCGCCTGAGTCTCGGCGCCCAGTCCCTGGACAACGGTGAGCTCACGCAGCTCGGCCGCAGCCACGACCGCACCCAGGTGCTGGCCGCTACGGCCATGGCCCGCGAGGCCGGCTTCGCCAACCTCAATCTGGACCTCATGTACGGGCTGCCCGGCCAGAGCGAGCGCTCCTGGCAGGACAGCCTGGAGGCGGCCATCGCCCTGGCACCGGCGCACCTGGCCGTCTACGAGCTGACCGCGGAGCCCGGCACCCCCTTTGCCGCCCGCGTCGCCGCAGGACAGCTGCGGCTGCCTGCCGAGGACCGCCGGCTGGCCATGGACGGGCTGGCCCAGGACCTCCTGGCGGCCGCCGGCTTCGAGCGTTACGAAATCGCCAACTACGCCCGGCCGGGCTATGCCTGCCGCCACAACCTGGGCTACTGGGCCAACGGACCCTACCTGGGCCTGGGACCCGGCGCGGTCTCCTGCCTGGCCGGGGTCCGTTTCGAAAACGAAGGGGATCTGGACCGCTATTGCCGGCGGGCTCTGGCCGGCTCGGCACCGGTGGCGCGGGGCGAGGCCCTGACCCGAGGCGCCCGCTTCCGGGAAACGGTGATCCTGGGCCTCAGGCGTCTGGGTGGGGTGGACGGCCGGGAGCTGGCCCGGCGCTTCGGTCTGAGCCTGGAGACGGTCTACGGCCCGACCCTGGCCGCGCTTGTGGAGCAGGGTCTGCTGATTCGGGAAGGGGAAGGGCTGCGCCTGTCGGCCGCCGGCCTGCCGGTGGCCAACCAGGTGCTGGCCGAGCTGGTCTGATGCCGCAGGGCCTGAGGAGATAACGGCGTCATGGCCAAGGAAGAAACCGCCTTCGTGTGTCAGGAATGCGGCTTTGCCACCGGCAAGTGGCTGGGACGCTGCCCGGACTGCGGCGCCTGGCAGAGTCTCGTCGAGGAGCGGCGCAGCCCGGCCCGGAGCGGCAGCCGGCAGCCGCCAACCACCACCCGCCAGCCGCTGCCCTTGAGCGCCGCCGCCAACCGGCCGGAAGAGCGTCTGGCCACCGGAAGCAGCGAGCTGGACCGGGTGCTGGGCGGGGGCCTGGTGCCCGGCTCCCTGGTGCTCTTGGCCGGGGAGCCCGGAATCGGCAAGAGCACCCTGCTGCTGCAGCTTCTGGCCGGCATCGCCCGCCAGGGCCGGACGGTGCTCTATGTCTCCGGCGAGGAGTCCGGGGCCCAGATCGCCCTCCGGGCGGACCGGCTGGGGATCAGCGCGCCCGGCCTGCTGGTGGCCGCCGAATCCTCCCTGGAAGCCGTCCAGGAGATGGCCGCCGGCTCACGACCGGCGGTCCTGGCGGTGGACTCCATCCAGACCATGGCCGCAAGCGATCTCACCTCCGCTCCCGGCTCGGTGGGCCAGGTGCGGGAGAGCGCCGCCCGGCTGCAGGTCCTGGCCAAGGGCCAGGATCTGTCCATCGTCCTGGTGGGGCACGTCACCAAGGAGGGGCTGATCGCCGGCCCCAAGGTCCTGGAGCATCTGGTGGACACCGTGCTCTCCTTCGAGGGGGACCGGGGCCACCTGTACCGCATCCTGCGGGCGGTGAAGAACCGCTTCGGCCCCACCAACGAGATCGGGGTCTTCGAGATGAAGACCCAGGGCCTGGTGGAGGTGGGCAACCCCTCGGAGATCTTTCTGGCCGAGCGGCCGGTCGGGGTGCCCGGCTCGGTGGTCCTGCCCAGCATGGAAGGGAGCCGGCCGATCCTGGTGGAGGTGCAGGCCCTGGTCAGCCCCTCGGGCCTGGCCATGCCCCGCCGCACCGCCATCGGTGTCGACCCGCAACGGCTGGGTCTTCTGGCCGCGGTTCTGGAAAAAAAGGCGGGATTGAGCCTGGCCACCTGCGACGTCTTCGTCAATATCGCCGGCGGCATCCGGGTGGACGAGCCGGCCCTGGACCTCGGCGTGGTGGCGGCTGTGGCCAGCAGCCTCCTGGAACGGGTCATCCCACCCCGGACCGCGGTCTGCGGCGAGGTGGGACTGGCCGGTGAGGTGCGGGCGGTCTCCCAGATGGAGACCCGAATCCAGGAGGCCAAGCGCCTGGGCTTTTCCCGCCTGCTCCTGCCCCGGGGCAACCGGGAGCGGCTGGGCACCACCGCAGCGGCCGGCATGGCCCTCATTGGCGTTGCCGACCTGGCCGAGGTCCTGGCCGCCCTGTTTGCGAGCGGACCCGACCCCGCAGCCTAGTTGGTCATGCCCAGGATGATCAGCACCACTGCCACCAGCAGAAAGAAGATCCCCGCCTTTTCACACTCGATGCCATCCGCCGGATGATGACCGTGTCCGCCCATGACGCCCTCCCGATGCGATGAAAGATCCTGGCCGCGGCCCTTATGCCGCGGGCTCCACTTTACGCCATCGCCACCTCGGTTGACAACGGATTCTTCCCTGCCCCTGCCTCCGGTTTTGTGCTAGGATGAGAGGTGCTGTGGAAGCCACCAGCCGGAGATCGCTGCCACGCTTGTTCTCGCGTCTCAAGGCTGCCAGCGCCAACCCGCCGGCACCAGCATCAACACCGCCGCTTTGTCCCCCAGTGTGGCGCCGTCATGACCGAAGGCCCCGTTCTGCTGAGCATCGACGACGAAGCGCCCATCCGCGAGAGCATCCAGGCCTACTTCGAGGACGTGGGCTTCACCGTGCACACCGCACCGGACGGCGCCAGCGGCCTGGCGGCGATCCAGAGCTGCCGGCCGGATGCGGTGCTTCTGGACCTGCGGATGCCGGACATCGACGGCCTGGAGGTCCTGGCCCAGATCGTCCGCTACGACCCCACCATCCCAGTGATCGTGGTCTCCGGCGCCGGCATGCTCCGGGACGCGGTGGACAGCATCAAGCTCGGCGCCTGGGACTACGTCACCAAGCCGATCCTGGATCTGGAGGTCCTGGAGCATGCGGTGCGCCGGACCCTGGAGCGCGCCGCCCTCATCCGGGAGAACGAGATGTACCGGCTGCACCTGGAGACCCAGGTGGAGGCCCGAACCGCGGAGCTGGCCGCCGCCAATCTGCGCCTGCGCCAGGAGATGGCGGAACGGGAGGCGGCCGAGCGCCAGAAGGCGGCCCTGGAGAGGAGCCTGTTCCAGGCGCAGAAGCTGGAGTCCATCGGCCGGCTGACCAGCGGCATCGCCCACGACTTCAACAACGTGCTCACCGGCATCCTGGGCTATGCCGAGATCGCCACCCGCCAGCAGGGCAACCCCACCGCGGCCAGCGACGCCCTGGCCATGATCCAGGAGGCGGGACGCCGGGCTGCCGATCTCACCCGGCAGCTCTTGGCCTTCAGCCGGCGCCAGCGGCTGTCCATCCGGGTGGCCCGCCCGAATGCCGTGGTGCTGGAAACGGTGCGGCTCCTGGACCGGCTGCTGGGCCCCGACATCCAGCTGGAGCTGCAACTGGCCGAGGGGCTGGACAACATCCGGGCCGACGTCGGCCAGCTGCAGCAGGCGCTCATCAACCTGGTGGTCAACGCCCGGGACGCCATGCCGGCCGGCGGTCGCCTGCTCCTGGCCACCGCACCGGGCGGCGGCCCTGCCGAGATGGTCTTTGCGGTCAGCGATACCGGGGGGGGCATCCCCAGCGACATCCAAAGCCAGATCTTCGAGCCCTTCTTCACCACCAAGGAGGAAGGCAAGGGTACTGGTCTCGGCCTGGCTACGGTCCTGGGCATCGTCCAGCAGCATGGTGGCCGCATCGAGCTGGAGAGCGAGGCCGGCCGCGGCACCACCTTCCGCATCCATCTGCCCACCACCGGCGAGCCGGTCTCCGGCCCTCAGCCGGAGCTGCGGCCAGTCCTTGGCCAGGGCCGCGGCACCATCCTGGCGGTGGACGACGACCTGCTGGTCCGGCGCCTGATCGCCGACGGCCTGTCGCCCCTGGGCTTTTCGGTGCTGGTCGCAGCCAGCGCCGCCGAGGCACGCGCCATGGCCTGCGCCACCGCCGGGATCGACTGTCTGCTCCTGGACGTGGTGCTGCCCGACGGTCACGGCCCCGAGCTGGCCGCCGAGCTGCGCCGCTGCCACCCCCAGGCCAGGCTGCTGCTGATCTCCGGGCACCCGGAACGGCTGGATCCGGTACTCTTCCCGGCGGCCGGCACGGCACTCCTGGCCAAGCCCTTTCTGCCCAGCCAGCTGGCTGCCACCATCCGCACCCTCCTCACCCAGCCGGCCTGAGCCCAACCATGCCCCGCACTGTCTTGCGCTGCCGCCCGGGCTTTACCCTCCTGGAGACCGTCGCCGTTCTTTTGCTGCTGGGGGTCCTGGCGGCGGCGGTCCTCAGCCGCTTTTCCGGCGACACCGGCTTCGAGGCCAGCGCCGAGTGGGACCTTCTGCGCAGCCGGCTGCGCTACGCCCAGAGCCTGGCCATGAGCTCGGACATGATCTGGGGCGTGGGCTTCACCAGCGACTCCTACCAGCTCTACCAGGTCGTGGACAACGCCCCCCAGGCCCAGCCCTTTCCCCGGGAGACCGCGACCTCCGTCAACCTGAGCCGGATGACCATCTTCGGCCCACCCGCCAGCATCGCCTTCAACGGCTTCGGCACGCCGGTGGACAACGCTGGCGTGCCCCTGGCGGCAGATACGACCCTGACCACCTCGGTGCGGTCGATCCGTGTGGTCCGCAATACAGGCTATATCCCATGAAAAGGCAGCAACGCTTGGCGAGATCAACCGGCGGGTCATTTCCGGCTGGCCGCGGCGAGTGCGGTCTCACCCTGATCGAGATCGTCACCACCCTGGTCATCGCCGGCATCCTCATGTCCATCTTTGCGCGTTATATGGCCACCAGCACGGTACACAGCCAGGCGCCCCTGGACATGGTGCACAACGAGCTCCTGATCCAACAGGTGATGGAACAGATCATCGCCGACTACCGGGAGGCCCTGGCCAACGATACCTTTGCGGTGGCCACCGCCAGCTACACCGGCTACTCCGGCAATGGCACCACCGTGACCCAAGGCCAGATCGCCTTCAACGGCAACGGCGACGAGACCAGCTGCGCCTCCGGCTGCCGGCTGCTCAAGGTGACGGTCAGCCGGGGCATGCACTCGGCTCTGGTCGTTCTGTCCCAGTGAGCGCCAAGACCATGCGCCGCCACCAACCGGGCTTCTCCCTGATCGAGGTCATCGCCGTCCTGCTCCTCCTGGGGGTTCTGTCTGCCTTTGCCGGCATGGGCATCGTCTCCGGCGTCAACGCGGTCCAGTCGGCCAAGGAAACGGTGGACCTGGCGCAAAGGGCCCAGTTCGCCCTGACCCGACTCAGCCGGGAGATGCTGGAGCTGGGCGCTCTCACCAGCGGCCCGGCGCCGCCCATCGTTTACCAGAACTTCTCGGGCACCCACACCCTGACCCATGATGTCAATCTGAAGACCTTGGCCCTGGACAACGACCTCTTGCTGGACCGGGTCAACGCCTTTGTCCTCGTCTACCGACGGGCCGACGGCAGTGCCTGGAACAGCGCTGCCGATCCCTTGAGCCAGCTTTTCGAGGTGTCCATCCAGCTGAGCCTCAATCGCAGCGACGGCCAGGTGGTGACCTTCCAGACCACCGTGTCGCCCCGCAACAACGGCACGGTCAACGGGCCGACCGCCTGAGCTGGCGCACGCCCAGGGAGCCCTTTGCCATGAGCCTTCGTCCTGTCCCGCCCTGGCGCCGGGTCCTGGCCGGTCGCCAGGGCAGCATCCTCATCGGCCTCATCTTCACCATGCTGGTTTTTGCCACCCTGGGCACGGTGATGCTGCGGCTGAACAGCACCGCCACCGACAGCCAGGTGGATGCCACCTTTTCCACCCGTTCTTACTATCTGGCCGAATCCGGCTACCGTTACCTGGCGTCCGAGTATCTGGGCGCCTCCACCTTCGCCGCCCGCATGGCGGTGCTGGAGGGCGCCGACGGCAGCACCTTCCACATGGCCAACAACCAGGGCGATTTCCAGCTGCAGGTCCATCCCTACTGGCTGATCACCACCGCCAGCCACGCCACCGGCGCCACCACCGTCGCCACCAAGGTGCCGGGCAGCTTCTCGTCCCATTTTGTCCTGCCTTCCCCGGCGTCGGTCAAGATCGGCACCATCATCTACGCCAATGCGACCATCGCCACCACGATCCCCAACCTGGCCAGCATTACGGTGCCCGGCGGGCTGCTGGAGGACGTTTCCCAGGACTCCGGCGTCTACCTGGTGAGCTACCCCAACAGCGGTCAGACGGTCAGCGCCGGCAGCAGCCTGGTGCTCCAGTCCGGCACCCCGGGCATGTTTCCGGCCCGGAACGGCCAGGTGGAGATCGAGCTCAAGATGTTCCTGTACCAGAGGGCGACCCCCGGCTCCGGCACCGTCACCCTGGAGGGCCTGTCCGGCAGCCCCGGAGACTTCCCGGTGAGCGTCACCACCGCCACCCCGGTCATCCTCAAGAAGTTCCTGGAGGTGGCCTCCGTCGGCTCGGCCGGCTCCGGCTTCACCCTGGTCAACCGCACCATCACCTACAACACCCCGGTCCCGGACACCGTGGAGATGCCGTCCACCCCGGACAACCAGCCGGTGGTGGACGAGGATTTCCAGGACCTGACCAGCTGGGACGTGCCGCAGACGGACAACCGGGTCTCCATCCAGGGCTTCCAGGCGCAAAACGGCACCCACAGCTACTGGATGGCCATCCGCAACCTCAGCACCGGCGAAAACCGGGAGCCCGATCCCCAGAACCCGTCGTGCAACATCGGCTTCCACACCGTGCGCCTGGCCACCACCAGCGCCATTGTCCAGACCCTCCAGGAGGCCTGGGCCGACCACGGCCATCTCTTGAGCTACGACGCCCAGGCCAAGGTGGGCTGGGGCTACCTGCTCGACTACGGGGTCAGCGGCATCGGCTTCCGCTGGCACCGGCCATCTCCCAGCGAGCCGACCCTGTGGGCCGGCTACGGCCTGTCCTTCATGCGCTACCAGACCCGGCCGACGGTCTGCGCCAGCCCCATGGACGGCGACTTCATCCCGGACGCCATCAAGCCGCCCGGCAAGGCCGGGCGGCTTTTGCTGGTGCTGTGGGATCAAGGGGTCTCCGGCACCAGCGTCAGCCGCCGCTGGCTGGCCTACGCCGATCTGGGCGACCCGGCCAACCGGCCGGCCGCCCGGGATCCCAAGGTGGTCGGCAGCCAATGGCAGTACGACGGCAAGGTCAACGACAACGCCACCGTCACCGTGCGTATCGAGGAGAAGAAGATCAACGGCGTCCCGTTGAACGACATCAAGGCCTTCTACGGCGATGCCTCCACCCTGTATGGCGGTCGCCTCGGCAACGCCCTGGCCACCGATCTGACCGTCCGCCTGCCCTACAGCCCGAGCTGGGTGAATCCTGCCCTGTGGCCCAAGTGGCCGGCCAACCAGATCGCCAGCTGGCTGGCCACCGGCGACTACTTCTCCCTGGCAGCCGAGTACCCGCCGGCGCCGGACAACGCCCTGTTCTGGACCATCAACAGCGCGGCCGCCGACGTCCAGCTGCTGCCCGACGAGCGGACGGTGCGCAGCCGGATCTTCATCACCAACAGCCTGTCCAGCTTTCCCACCGACCGGGCCGAGCTCGGCCTCAACGCCTTCGGCCGCCTGAGCGGCAACTTCAACGAGTCCATCGCCTTCGATGACTTCAGCCTCCAGCTCCTGGGCGGCTATGCCAGCGGCTCCGGCGGCGGCTTCATGACCACGGTTCAGCAGTGATCCGCACCTGGCCGACCAGTGGGAGAGCCTTCATGACCCCGACCCTGCGCTTCCTGCTCCTGGCCCTGGCCGTGGCCGCGGCCAGTCTGATCAGCCCTCCTGCCTGGTCACTCCTGGGCCAGCCGCCTGGCCTGGATCTCGAAGCCGACCTCGGCCTGGATCCGGCCGGCATGCAGGTGGTGCGGCCGGAACCGCTCCGGGCGCAGGGCATGCGGCGGGTGCGACCGGGCGACCGGATCCGGATCATCCCCACCCAGGACGGCGGCTTCCTCCTGGAGAACGAGCGTACCCGGGACCGGATTCCGGCCCGGCCGGCTGGCCGCGACCGGGACAGGGGCCGGCCGGCGCGGCCGGAGCGCCGCAGTTGACAGGGCGCTGCCGAATCTGGTAGGCCAGCATAGCCCGGCCGGGCGGGGCGCGCCTGCCTCGCCCGCTGCACCGGCGCCTGGACCTCTCTTGGCATGACGCGTCTGCTCCTTCTGCTCATCGTGGTTGTCCCTGCCGCGGCGGCTGCCTGGTATGCCTGGCGGCCGCAGCCCCTGATGCTGCCTGTCCAGCCGGCCGAGCTGGGGGTGATCGAGCGCACCGTGGTCAACACCCGGGCCGGCAGCGTGGCGGCCTGTCGCCGGGCACTGCTCTCCCCATCCGTGGGCGGCCGTATCACCGCCTGGCCGACCAGAGAGGGCATGCGGGTCATGCAGGGCGACCTGCTTCTGGCCTTGTGGAACGAGGACCTGGAGGCGGCGGTGGTGCTGGCCCGGGCCGAGGCCGCCAGCGCCCGGGCCAGAGAGGAGTCGGTCTGCCAGGAGGCGGG
>JBFMBH010000134.1:7978-12029 GCA_040755095.1 Thermodesulfobacteriota bacterium | reverse complement strand
TCAGCCCCGGCCGAAGGCCACCAGGTCCTCCAGCTTGGCCAGGGCGGCGCCGGAGGCGATGGTCTTCCGGGCCAGAGTCACGCCGTCGGCCAGGGAGGCGGCCCGGCCGGCCGCCAGAAAGGCGGCGCCGGCGTTGAGCACGGCCATGTCCGCCCGGGGACCAGGCTGGCCGCCCAGGGCCGCCTTGAGGATGACCGCCGCCTCGGCCGGGTCGGCGCCGCCCTGGATCTCGGCCAGCCCGGCCCGGGCCAGGCCCACCTCCTCCGGGGTCACCCGGAAGGTGCGCACCCCTTCGGCACTGGCATCCGCCACCAGGGTCTCGCCGGTGACGGTCAGCTCGTCGAGATTCCCCTCCCCGCAGACGACCAGGGCGCGGCGGCAGCCCAGGCGGGCCAGCACCTGGGCGATGGGCTCCACCAGCTCACTTGCGTACACCCCCATCACCTGGACGTTGGCGCCCGCCGGGTTGGTGAGGGGACCCAGGACGTTGAAGATGGTGCGGATGCCGATCTCGCGCCGGGGGCCGATGGCGTGCTTCATGGCGCTGTGCAGGGCCGGCGCGAAGAGAAAGCCGATCCCCACCTGGTCGATGGCCGCCCCCACCCGCTCCGGCGTCATGGCCAGGTCGACCCCCAGGGCCTCCAGGACATCGGCGCTGCCACACCGGCTGGAGACCGAGCGGTTGCCGTGCTTGGCCACCCGCACCCCGGCGCCGGCCACCACGAAGGCGGCGGCCGTGGAGACGTTGAAGGTGCCGGTGGCATCACCGCCGGTGCCGCAGGTGTCCACCAGAATGTCACCGGCCGCCACCGGGATCCGGGTGGCCTTGGCCCGCATCACCCGCGCCGCGCCGGTGATCTCGGCCACGGTCTCGCCCTTCATGCGCAAGGCGGTGATGAAGGCGCCGATCTGGGCCGGCGTGGCAGCGCCGGACATGATCTCCTCCATCACCGCCTGCATGGCCTCCTCGCTCAGATCTTGCCGGTCTATCACCTGTCCGATCGCCTCTTTGATCATGACCTTCCCTCCTGAAGGCTGCCCTGCGGCCCGCAAACCCTTCCCCTACGGCCGGAGAAGGGCGGTATAGTCCGGCCGCAGAAAGTTTTGCAACAGATCCTGGCCCGCTGGCGTCATGATGGACTCCGGATGGAACTGCACCCCTTCGATGGGCAGCGAGCGGTGCCGGAGCGCCATGAGCTCGCCCTGGTCGGAGCGGGCCGAGACCTCCAGGCAGTCCGGCAGGTCTCCATCCCGCACCACCAGGGAATGGTAGCGCATGGCCTCGAAGGGATTGGCGAGACCGGTGAACACCCCCCGGCCGTCATGGATGATGGGGCTGGTCTTGCCGTGCATGAGGCGGCCGGCCCGCACCACCGCGCCGCCGAAGGCCTCGCCGATGGCCTGGTGACCCAGGCAGACCCCCAGGATCGGCAGCCGGCCGGCGAAATGGCGGATGGCCGCCACCGAGATGCCGGCCTGGGCCGGGGTGCAGGGGCCGGGCGAGATGAGCAGGCGCGCCGGGGCCAGGGCGGCAATCCCCGCAACGTCGATCTGGTCGTTGCGGAACACCTCGACCCGGGCGCCCAGGCCGGCGATGGCCTGCACCAGATTGAAGGTGAAGGAGTCGTAGTTGTCGATGATGACGATCATGACCGTCCCTCACAGCCCTCTCTCGGCCAGCTCCACCGCCCGCCGCAGGCCCTTGGCCTTGTTGATGGTCTCCTCGTACTCCCGCGCCGGCACGGAATCGGCCACGATGCCGGCCCCGGCCTGGATCCACAGGTGGCGGCCGTGCATGAGCATGGTGCGGATGGTGATGCACAAATCCATGTTGCCGGAGAAGCCGAAATAGCCCACCGCGCCGGCGTATGGCCCCCGCCGCTGGGACTCCAGCTCCTCGATGATCTCCATGGCCCGAATCTTGGGGGCGCCGGTCACGGTGCCGGCTGGAAAGCAGGCGGCCAGCACGTCGAACTGGTCCTTGCCCGGCGCCAGCCGGCCCCGCACCCCGGAGACGATGTGCATGACGTGGCTGTACCGCTCGATGACCAGAAGATCGTCCACCGTCACCGTGCCCGGCGCCGCCACCCGGCCCACATCGTTGCGGCCCAGATCCACCAGCATGAGGTGCTCGGCCCGCTCCTTGGGGTCGGCCAGAAGCTCGGCCTCCAGGGCCCGGTCCTCCGCCTCGTTGCGGCCCCGGGGACGGGTGCCGGCGATGGGCCGCAGCTCCACCTGGTCATCGGTGAGGCGCACCAGGATCTCCGGCGAGGAGCCGATGAGGGCCCGCTCCCCCAGCTTGAGGAAGAAGAGGTAGGGGCTGGGGTTGATGTGGCGCAGGGCCCGGTAGAGGGTGAAGGGGGGCAGGTCGGTCTCGGTGTGGAAGCGCTGGGAGAGCACCACCTGGATGATGTCGCCGGCCACGATGTATTCCTTGGCCCGCTCCACCATAGCGGTAAAGGCCGCCTCATCCATGTTGGCGGCGAAGGTGTGGCTGGCGGCCGCCGGGCTGCCGGCCAGCCCGGCCGGCAGCGGACCGCGCAGCCGCTCCACCAGGCGGTCGATCCGCTCCTGGGCAGCCTGATACGCCGCGGCCAGATCATCGCCGGCGCCGATCTCCACGCAGTCCACCACGGTCACCTTCTGCTGCAGGCTGTCGTGGATGAGGACGGTGCGGGGGATCATGAAGGAGGCATCGGCAAAGGCCTCCCAGGGCTGGCTGGTCGCCGGCAGTCGCTCCAGGAAGCGGACCAGGTCGTAGCCGAGAAAGCCCACCGCCCCGCCGTAGAAGCGGGGCAGCCCCGGCTCCCGGCAGGCCCGGAAGGAGGCGACCAGCTCGGCCAAGGCGGCCAGCGGGTTGCCGCGGGCCACCGCCTGTTGGCCCTGGCGCTGCACCGTGATCTCCTCCCCCCGGGCCTCCAGGAGGGCCAGCGGGGAGAGGCCGATGAAGGAGTAGCGACCCCATTTCTCGCCGCCCTCCAGGCTTTCCAGGAGGAAGGCGTGGCTCTCCTGGGCCGCCACCTTGGCGTAGACCGCCAGGGGCGTGTCCAGGTCCACCAGGACCTCGCGGCTCACCGGCACCAGGCCGGCCCGCGCGGCCAGCTGGCAGAACTCGTCCAGGGCTGGCTGGTACACGGCGTCACCTCCCGAGAGATGGTGCGAATCTCGAAGCAGGGCACGGGGCCACGCTCGAGGTCAAAAAAAAAGCCATGGGATCTCGCCCATGGCTTCTTGCGTCTCTGTCACGAAAAACAAGGCCGGGCGCCTCAGCGATCGCTGGGGCGCCACCACCGCACCTGGCCTGGTCCTTGGCTTCCGGGCATGGCTGCACACTCCGGACGCGCGGCGTCCCGTCCCGTTCTCCGACCTTCAGGCCGGCTGGCTCTGCTCCTTCAGGATGGCGTTGACCTGCCGGGTCAGTCGTGACACCTTGCGGGCCGCGTTGCGCTTGTGGATGGAGCCCTTGCTCGCCGCCCGGTCAATGGCCGGCACGGCGGCCTGCAAGGCGGCCTGGGCCTTGTCGGCGGCCTGTTCGGCCACCGCCGTCAGGACGTCTTTGATCACGTTCTTGACCCGGGTCTTGCCGGCCCGGTTGCGGGTCCGGCGGGCCTGACTCTGCTTGTGCCTCTTGAGGGCTGATTTGTGATTGGCCAACGACGTTCTCCTTGAAAGGACTGCACTGCACTTGAGATCCCGGACCGGACCGTGCGGCCCGTGCTGCTGCGGTGTGAAAAGTGGACTTTTTAGTCCAGTTTTTCGTCCCTGTCAAGGGGGCAGGGGGGCGCCGGGGCAGGCTGTCCACGGCGCCGGTGGGGTCTGACTGAGCGCTCATTCTGGTCCCGGGCATGGGACAAGGGTAAACGATTTCCCTTGACACCCATCCGACCCCCTTCTATAGTGCGACGCACAGAAGTGAATGGCTGTTCAGTTTCGATGCGATCCGTCCTGGCGCTTGCCCAGGCCGGGACCCCCGGTGTGTCTCTCCGCGGGGGGGGGGGGGGGGGGGGGGGGGGGGGGGGGGGGGGGGGGGGGGGGGGGGGGGGGGGGGGGG
>JBFMBH010000134.1:0-7968 GCA_040755095.1 Thermodesulfobacteriota bacterium | reverse complement strand
CCCGGTGTGTCTCTCCGCGCCCCACCCCCCGCCCGGAAAGCCGATGAAGGTCTCTGACAAGCACACCAAGATCCTGCAGGCCGCCATCAAGGTCTTCGCCCGCAAGGGGTTTTTCAACGCCAAGATCTCGGAAGTGGCCAAGGAAGCCAAGGTGGCCGACGGGACTATCTATCTGTATTTCAACAACAAGTACGACATCCTCATTTCCATCTTCGAGCAGGAGATGGGCAAGATCATCGCTCAGACCAAGCGGGCCCTGGAAAACGAGGACGATCCCCGGCGGATGCTGCAGATCTTCGCCATGAACCACCTGGTGCTCATGCGGGAGAAGAAGGACCTCGCCGAGGTCATCCAGATGGAGCTCCGGCAGAGCAACAAGTTCATCATCGAATACCGCAACAAGAAGTTCGTGGAGTACGTGGACATCATCTCGGAGATCATCCACAAGGGGCAGGCGCAAGGGGTGTTCCGGGCGGACGTCATGCCCGGGATCGTCAAGCGCGCCTTCTTCGGCGCCCTGGACGAGATGTCCCGCCTCTGGGTGCTGCTGCCCTCCCCCCACTACAGCCTGGAAGAGGCTGCCCACCACATCAGCAAGGTCTTCCTGCACGGCATCTGCGCCAATCCGGCGGAATGCGCCTGAAAGGCCGGCGGTTGCGCCAGGGCCATCCACGCCTCCGCACGTCCACCACAGGCCCTTCCGGGATCAGGCGGCCGCGCCGGCGCATCCTGCCAGCGTCTTCGTGACCAAAGCCTGCACCTGGCAGCCAGTGGCGAGAATCCGGGCCAGATCGTCGGCGCTGGGCTCCCGGCGCTCAAATGGGGTGAGCGGGCAGAGGTCCTGGAAGGAGTCCAGAAAGAGCAGCTCCCCGACCAGCGCCGGCAGCGGGCCCAGGAGGTGCTCCAGGGCGGCGGCCAGGTCGGCCATGGTGTGGTTTTCTGCCAGCTGGCCGTGGCGCATGAGAAGGCCCATGATGAGCTTCTCGATGGCCATGGCGGTGAGGCCCAGCAGGATCTCCGGGGTGAAGACCCCGGGCCGCTTCGCCGCACCTTGCAAGGCGGTGCCCAGGTAGGCCTCGCCGTCCCGAACATAGCGGTGCCAATCCGGCAGCCGCTTCCCGCTCGTTTCCTCCATGCTCGCGCCTCCCAGCACCAAAGGGCCGGCTACCCTCTTTGCGGCGGTGGCCGGCCCTCCGGGCATCATCGGCGGCTGGACGCCGCCTCTTTTCAGGGCATCAGATAGTCGGCAGCAGGGCGACCGTCCTCAAGGCCATCGAGGATGGCATCGATGGCCCCGGTGCTGGTCACGCCTCGGAACCACCAGTTGTCCGGATGGACCACCATCACCGGCCCGGCGTCGCATTGCTTCAGGCAGGTGGTGGCGGTGACCAGGCAATCGAGGCCCCGGTCCAGGATCTCCTCCTCCAGATGCTGGAGAAAGCCGTCGGTCTGCTTGTGGCACTTGCCTTTGGCGTCCCCGCCCTTGGCGCGGAAGCTCTGGCAGACGAGGATCTGTCGTTTCGGTATGGCCATGGCGTGCTCCTTGCAAAATGGGTTGCCGCTTCACATCACCAGCTCGAAGGACTGCTCCGGCGCGTCCCGGTCCTGGCGGTCCATGAGCACGCCGAGGATCTTCTCCAAGAGCCGCAGCGCCCCCTTGTAGGCCACGGTGGGGAAGTACTGATGGCCCTGGCGGTCCAGGATCGGAAAGCCCCAGCGCAGGTACGGGATGTCCTCGTCCCGGGCGATGTATTTGCAGTAGGTGTTGCCGACAAGAAGATCCACCGGCTCGTTCTTGATCCACTGGTGCAAGAGGAACATGTCGCCGCCCGCCCGGACGTTCACCGGGCAGGGCACCTCCCGGGTAAGCTCCCGGATCCGGGCCTCGAACTTGGCGCCCGGCGTGCCGGTCACCACGTGCACCGGCCACAGGTCCAGGCTGACCAGGAATTCGGTCATGGCGATGAGCTGGTCCGGGTCGCCCACCAGGGCCACCTTCTTGTGGAAAAGGTACTGGTGCATGTCGGAGATGAGGTCCACCAGCTGGCCGCGCTCGTGGATGATGGCCTCCGGCACGGCGACGCCGGCCACGGTGCGCAGGGCGTCGATGAAGCGGTCGGTGGCGGCCAGCCCGAAGGGCATCTCCAGGACCTTGCAGGGCACCTTGCAGTTGGCATCCAGCCAGCGGGCGGCGTCGGCCGAGCACCATTCGCCCAGGGCGAGGGTGCCGGTGGAGTCGCCGCAGGCCATAAGCTCCGCCATGGTGACGCCGCCCTGGGGGAACATCTGGTACTCGCCGGACAGCGGGCCGTTCAGGACCCCGGAGGTGTCGGGAAAGAGGATGGTCTTCACCCCCATGAGATCGGTGAGGCGCTTGAGCTCCTCCATGTCGGCCGGCTCCACCCAGCCGGGGATGATGTTCACCCGGCCGTTCTTCTTGCCGGTGCGCTGGGCGCACATGGCCATGGCCTTGGTCATGCTGGCAAAGCCGCTCACGTGCGAGCCGACATAGCTGGGGGTGTTGGCGCCGATGACGTGCTTGCCCTTGGGGATCTTGCCCTCTTCCTCGGCCTTGCGCTTGATCTGCTTGAGGTCGTCGCCGATGGTCTCGGACAGGCAGGTGGTATGGACGGCGATGACCTCCGGCTCGTAGACCGTGAAGATGTTGTGGATGGCCTGGAGCAGGTTCGCCTGGCCGCCGAACACCGAGGCGCCCTCGGTGAACGAGCTGGTGGCTGCGGCGATGGGCTCCTTGTAGTGCCGGGTGAGCGTGCTGCGGTGGTAGGCGCAGCAGCCCTGGGAGCCGTGGCTGTGGGGCAGGCAGCCGTGGATGCCCAGGGCCGCGTACATGGCGCCGATGGGCTGGCAGGTCTTGGCCGGGTTGATGGTCAGGGCCTGCCGCTCCGTCATTTCCTTGGGGGTATGTCGCAGGAGCATGAGGGTACCTCGTAACGGTTATGGTGAGCCCGCGTGGCGGAAGCTGTGTCACTCCCAGCCGAAGGTGGCCGACAGCTGGGGGTTTTTCTGCCAGGGGGCCTGCATGTACCCCCAGACCTTGCTGTTCACCAGGCGGTCGATCTCCCGGTAGAAGTTGATGGCGCCGGCAAAGCCGGCGTAGGGGCCGCCGGAGTCGTAGCTGTGCAGCTGCTTCATGGGCACGCCCAGCTTCTGGATGGAGTACTTCTCCTTGATGCCGGCGCAGAAGATGTCCGGCTTCAGGATCTGGACCAGCTTCTCGGCCTCGTACTGGTTGAGGTCATCGACGACCAGGGTGCCCCGGTCCATCTCCGGGATCATGCCGTCGTAGTGCTTGAACCGGTAACCGGCCGCCTCCAGGGCCTGCACCTCCTCGGGCTTCTTGCGGGGCTGGAAGCGGCCGGGGTCGGCAGTGACCTCGATCTCCTCGATGTTGCGGCTGTCGGCGTCCACCTCCAGGTGCGGCAGGACCTGCCGGCCCTCGTAGTCGTCCCGGTGGGCAAACTCGTAGCCGGCCGAGATGGTCTTCATGCCCATCTCGGCAAAGAGCTCCTGGTAGTGGTGGGCCCGGGAGCCGCCCACAAAGAGCATGGCGGTCTTGCCGCTGGTGCGGGGCAGGACCTCGGCCTGCACCTTCTCCACCGCCGGCATCTCCTCGGCTATCACCGCCTCCACCCGCGCGAGAAGCTCCTGGTCCCCGAAGTACTGGGCGATCTTGCGCAAGGACTTGGCGGTGGCCTGGGCGCCGATGAAATTTACCTTGATCCAGGGGATGCCGAACCTGGTCTCCAGCATGTCGGCCACGTAGTTGATGGAGCGGTGGCACATGACCGCATTGAGGTCCGCCTGGTGGGAGGAGGCGAACTGGTCGTAGGTGGAGTTGCCGGAAAAGGTGGCCAGGCAGGTAATGCCGCACTTCTTGAGAATCCGGTCGATCTCGAAGCCGTCACCGCCGATGTTGTACTCGCCCAGCAGGTTGATCTTGAACCGACCTTCCTTGGGCGCGTCGTTGACCCCCACGATGTGCCGGAAGAGCTGGTTGTTGGCGATATGGTGTCCGGCGGACTGGGACACCCCCTTGTAGCCCTCGCAGGAAAAGGCAAAGACGTTGCAGTCGCCGAACTTCTCCTTCATGCGCTTGGCCACGGTGTGGATGTCATCGCCGATCAGCCCCACCGGGCAGGTGGCGAAGACGGCGATGGCCTTGGGGTGGAAGAGGTCGTAGGCCTCCTGGATGGCGGCGGCCAGCTTCTTTTCGCCGCCGAAGATGATGTCCGAGTCCTGCATGTCCGTGGAGAAGCAGTAGGTCATGTAGTTCTCGCCGTCCGGGCCGGCATCGGTCTGGTTGCGGCGGGTGAGCCAGGAGTAGAAGCCGCAGCCGATGGGGCCGTGGGTGATGTTGACGATGTCCCGGGATGGCCCCAGCACCACGCCCTTGCAGCCGGCGTAGGTGCAGCCGCGCATGGTGATGATGCCCGGGATGGTGCGGACATTGGCCAGGATCTCCGGGGTCTCGTTCTCCTGGGCCTCGTTGATGAGGATCTGCTTGGCGCGCTTGCGCGCCACCTTGGCGGGATAGCGCTTGAGAAGCTCTGCCTTGACGTCGGCAGGGCTTGCGGGCTGGCTCATAGGGGTTGCCATGCTCTGGCCTCCTTGGGGTTGGACGGGATGGACCTGATGGACGGGATGGACCTGATGGACGGGATGGACGAGAGCAGGCGGTCCATCTCGTCCATCCTGTCCATCGACGTCCATGGCGTCCATGGGCCGCGTGTCTGTGGCAGGTGTCAGGCGATGGCCTTCTGGCCGGTCTCGCCGGTCCGGACGCGCACCGCATCGGCCATCGGCAGCACGAAGATCTTGCCGTCGCCGGGCTTGCCGGTCTGGTTCGCCTTGATGAGCGCCTGCACCACCTGGGCCACCTGGTCGTCGGCCACCACTGCCGTCACCAGCCGCTTGGGGTAAAGCTGGCCCTTGGCGCCCAGGAGCGCCGCGGCCTCCTCGTAGCCCTCCCGGGCGCCCTGCAGCACCTGGGGGTTGGCAAACCCCTTGCCGCGGCCCTGGGCTTCATGGGCGAAGAAGGCGTCGATGCCGGCGTCGGTCAGGGCCTGCTTGGTCTGGTTCATCATATTGATGCGCACAATGGCCATGACCTCTTTCATGCTGGCACCCCCTCGGCGGCGTACATGGTCTCCTTGACGCCGGAGCTGATGGTGTAGGACTCCTCCACCGGCGAGACGAAGATCTTGCCGTCGCCGAAGGCGCCCTTGTCGCCGGAGCGCGCGGCCCGCATGACGGTGTCGACGAAGAAGTCCCGGTCGGCCTCGTTGATAACGCTCATGAGCATGACCTTGGGGATCTCGTCGTAGATCACCTCGCCGATCTTGATGCCGCGCTGCTTGCCGCGGCCGGCCACGGCGTACTTGGTGACCGCCGGAAAGCCGGCGTCCATGAGGGAGGCGAGGACCTTGTCCGCTTTCTCGGGTCTGACAATGGCTCGAATCATGATGAGCATGGGTAGTCTCCTTGGGGCGGCCCCGCAGGCCGCGGTGGGCTGGATAAAGGGGATGCCTCGGTTTTCAGTCCATCAGGCCGTAATCCATGAGCAGCTTTTCCAGCCTCTCGATGGGCAGGGGCTTGGGCACCACGAACATGTCGTTGCCGTCGATGGCCTTGGCCAGGCCCCGGTAGTGGTCGGCCTGGGACGCCCCGGGATTCCACTCGATCACGGTCTTGCGGTTGATCTCCGCCTTCTGCACGTCGTTGTCCCGGGGCACGAAGTAGATGAGCTGGGTGCCGAGCTCCTTGGCCAGGTTCTCGATCATCTCCTTTTCGTTGTCCACCTTGCGGGAGTTGCAGATGAGGCCGCCCAGGCGCACGGTGCCTGAGGTGGCGAACTTCATGATGCCCTTGCAGATGTTGTTGGCGGCGTACATGGCCATCATCTCGCCGGAGCAGACGATGTAGATCTCCTCCGCCTTGCCGTCCCGGATCGGCATGGCAAAGCCGCCGCAGACCACGTCCCCCAGGACGTCGTAGAAGGCATAATCGAGCCCCACCTTCTCCTCGTAGGCGCCCAGGGATTCGAGCATGTTGATGCTGGTGATGATGCCCCGGCCGGCGCAGCCGACCCCGGGCTCCGGGCCACCGGACTCCACGCAGAGGGTGCCACCGAAGCCGACCTTCCGGATGTCATCCAGCTCCACGTCCTCCCCCTCCTCCCGGAGGGTGTCCAGCACCGACTTCTGGGCGAGGCCGCCCAGGAGCAGCCGGGTGGAGTCGGCCTTGGGGTCGCAGCCGACCACCATGACCTTCTTGCCCATCTCCACCAGCCCGGCCACGGTGTTCTGTGTGGTCGTCGACTTGCCAATCCCGCCCTTGCCGTAGATGGCTACCTTACGCATCTGTCAACCTCCTTAACGATAATGTGATGTGCTGCTCGGGGCAGCTGGTTGGACTTGACCGGATCGTTATCGCAAGGCCGATGCCAGCCTGCCGGGCCCGCGCGAAGCTTTTCCCTTATCTGATGGGTATTGTTGAAGAAAATTGTATGGGCGGCGGCGGTATGGGGTCCGGGCCCAGGGAGGTCCTGGTGGGGAAGGCGACAAAGGGGGAGCCTTGGCGCCATTTTCGGCAGAAGGAGGGGGACGGATGCCGGGCACGGCAATTGCTTTTTGCCAGGGCAGGGGTCAGGGCAGTCCGACCACAGGAGGAGCGATGCCAAGCCGAACCGGAACCGAACAGCTGGAGCTCAAAGCCCTCTACGAGATCGCCCAGCTCATCGGCTCGGCCCTGGATCTGGAGCGGGCCCTGGCCGCCATTCTGGGGATCCTCCACGACACCCTGCGCATGGAGCGGGCCACCCTGGTGCTGCTGGAGGAGGGCGGCCGCCGGCTCGCCATCCGGGCCAGCCATGGCCTCACCGATCAGGAGGCCAGCCGGGGCGTCTACGGCCTGGACGAGGGGGTTATCGGCAAGGTCTTCCGCACCGCCGAGCCTTTCGTGGTGCCGGACATCTCCCGGGAGCCCCTGTTCCTGAACCGGACCGGCGCCCGTACCCTGCTGCCCAAGGGCGAGATCTCCTTTCTCGGCGTGCCGGTGCTCCTGCGCCAGGAGCCGGTGGGGGTCCTGACCGTGGATCGCCTCTTCGGCGCCGAGGTCTCGTTCTCCGAAGACATCCGCTTCCTGACCGTGGTGGCCACCCTCATCGCCCAGTTCCTGAACCTCCATCAGGCGATCAGCTCCCGCCACGAGCGGCTGGTGGAGGAGAACGCCACCTTGAAGGCCGAGCTGGCCGACCGTTTCCAGGGCAGCCGCATCATCGGCCAGAGCAAGATCATGGAGGAGGTGTTCCGCACCATCGCCAAGGTGGCGGCCAGCGCCGCCACGGTGCTCATCCTCGGCGAGTCCGGTACCGGCAAGGAGCTGGTGGCCCGGGCCATCCACACCGGCAGCCCCCGCCGCCACGGGCCTTTCATCAAGGTCAACTGCGCGGCCTTGCCGGAGACCCTCCTGGAAAGTGAGCTCCTGGGCCACGAGAAGGGGGCCTTCACCGGCGCGGTGGCGCCCAAGAAGGGCCGCTTCGAGCTGGCCGACGGCGGCACCCTGTTTCTCGACGAGGTGGGGGAGCTGCCGTTGGCCCTGCAGGCCAAGCTCCTCAGGGTGCTCCAGGAGCGGCAGTTCGAGCGTCTGGGCGGCACGCGCACCATCGAGGTGGACGTGCGCATCATCGCGGCCACCAACCAGGATCTCCATCAGGCAGCAGCGGAGGGGCGGTTCCGGGGGGATCTCTACTACCGGCTGCACGTGGTGCCGGTGATCCTGCCGCCTCTGCGGGAGCGGCGGCAGGACATCCCGCTGCTCATCGAGCATTTTCTGGCCCGCAGCAACCAGCGGAACCACCGGCACGTCACCCTGTCCCGGGAGGCCCTGGAGCTTCTGGTCAGCCACCCCTGGCCAGGCAACGTGCGGGAGCTGGAGAACGTCATCGAG
>JBFMBH010000133.1:4948-12045 GCA_040755095.1 Thermodesulfobacteriota bacterium | reverse complement strand
TGCGCCGGGCTACGCCCCTGACCGCCGCCGGCCTGGCCTGGCTGGCGGGCTTCGCCATGTTCCTGGCCGGCACCTGGTGGTGGGTGGCCCTGGGCCGGGAGTTTGCCGGCCTCGGCCCGGTCGCCGCCGTGGCTCTGGCCGCGCTCTTCGCCGGCTACCAGGCCTTGCCCTACGGCCTGGCGGCAGCCAGCACCGCATTCCTCGGCCAGCGCTACCAGCTCCCGCCGCTCCTGGTCGGCCCCTTGTGCCTTGGCCTGGCCGAGGCCCTCCTGCCCTTCTTCTTCAAGACCTCCCTGGCCATCGTCCTCTGGCAGGTCCGACCCCTGGCCCAGACGGCGGAGCTGGGCGGGCCGCCGGCGGTGGCTGCTCTCCTCGTCCTCGTCAACCTCACTCTGGGCAGCCTGCTGGTCTCTCTCCTGGAGCGGCGGTCCCTGCCGCCGGCCAGCCGCCGGGCAGCGGTTCTCTGCCTGGCCCTCACTGCCCTCGGCTGGGGCCGGGCCTGGCAGGTGGAGCAGCGGCGACTCCAGGCGCCGCGCCTGTCCTGCGGCATCGTCCAGCCCAACTTCGGGGTGGTGGCCGCCCAGGAGCGCCGGCTCCACAACGAGCGCTTCATCGCCGCCCTGCGTGCCGCCACCCAGGAGCTGGGCCGCCGCGGCGTTGATCTCATCCTCTGGCCGGAATCCGCCTGGCCGCTCCTTTTCGACCGCACCCTGACCCGGGAATTTGCGGCCGGCCACCCCTGGGAGCTGCGGCCCGGGGTCCGCGGCCGGCTGCTCCTGGGCGCCCTTACCCACCAGTTCGGCGGCACGACGGTCTGCAACAGCGCCCTCCTCTTCGCCGACGACCGCCGTCTGGCCGGCCGCTACGACAAGACCCGGCTGGTGCCCTTTGCCGAGGCCATCCCCCTGGCCAGCCGCTTCCCGGACTGGGCGAAGCGCCTGCGCACCCGGCTGCCGGATTGGCCGGCCATCACCCCCGGTCCGGCGCTAACCCTGCTCCAGGACGGGGACGTGGCCATCGGCGCCATGATCTGCGCCGAGGACCTGGACAGCCTTCTTGCGCAGCGCCTTGCCCGTCTTCGCCCCAACCTCCTGGTCTCCCTGGCCAGCGACGCCTGGTTCGGTGCCAGCAGCGCCCCGGTCCAACACCTGGCCCTGGCCTCCTTCCGGGCCATCGAGACCAGGCGCGATCTGGTCCGCGCCACCAACACCGGTGTTTCGGCCATCATCGACGCCACCGGCCGGAAGCAGCTCACCGGCCCCTTGTTGGCGGTGCCCCGCAACCAGCCCGCCCCGCCCACCCTGCTCCAGGGCGAGGTGCGGCTCCTCAACATTCCCTCCTGCGGCCGCCATGGCGTCCGTTTCTTCCCCCTGGCTGCTGCCCTGATCCTGGGGGCGCTCCTGGCCAGCCGCATCCTCGGCCTGGGGCGTGGAGCCCTCGAGCACCGGCAGCGGTCGCTCTGGATGGGCGGCCCGCAACCGCACATACTGCAGTCCGGTCTTGGAGCAGGCCAGATCCCGGAGCAGAGCCAGGATGTCTGGCAACCGTTCGCCAAGATCCTCGGCAATGATGTGCCTGGTGACCAGGAGAAACGAACGGACGAGAACCTCGCCCTTGAGGTCCTCATCCGGCCGGCGGGCCAGGTCGATAAGCGCGGACCGCCACGACGGCCGGCAAGGTGGTAGAAGAGACCGGTCGTTGCCCTTTCGGATCAGTCCTGCCGGTCCCTTCCGCGGTTGGACATTCCTTGTTCGATATTCGATATTCGATTCGTCAGCCCGGCTGCACCCGGTATTTGGCCACCAGGGCCACCGGGTTGTAGGACTCCTTGGCCTGCCGCAGGCCGGCAAGGCCCAGATCCTGCTCCCGGTTGACGAAGGCATACTCGGACCAGGCCTCCCGGCAGAAATCCCGGTTGATGGTCTGGTACAGGCCGCGGAAGGCGGGATTGGCCTTCTCGAAATGGATGACCACCGTATCGGGGCTCAGAGGCTCGCCCAGGCTGAAGGCCTCGACCCGGCCGGCCACCTCGATCACGCCGCCGGTCACGGTCAGGTCCTGGAAATGGGCAAGGGTCTCCCGGATCGCCCGCTCCTCGTTGGCGAGACCCAGATCGTCCGCGCAGCCCTTCAGGCTGCACCAGGCGTCGAGAAGCTGGCGGCAGGCGGGCAGATCGGCCGGAGTCATGGTCCGGAAGCGGTAGGCGTTCTCGCGGCTGAAAATGTGGATGTGGTTGCGCTTGTCCATGAAGCGCCGCCCGGGCAGCTCGGCCAGATCGTGACGGCGGTACAGGTAGTCGAAGTGCTCGCGGCAGGGTGTTGCCTGGAAGCCCTGGTCGGCCAGCACCTCGGCGTGGGGAGCCGGCACCCGCTCGAAGACGGGTGGCCGCCCCTCTGCCGCCAGGAGGGCGGCTGCCGCCCGGTACACCTCCGGCTCCAGGGTGGGCCCGGCCGGTGGCAGCAGGGCCTCCTGGCCCTGAGCCCGAATGCGCACCAGCAGATGCTCCCCCAGCCAGGCGATGTGCGGCTGGTACTGATGGCGCCAGGCAAAGAGGTTGGTGAAGGTCATCTCGGAGATGCCGAGAACGGCGGTGGCGAGACAGGCCTCGATGGCCAGTCGATGGCCGAGCGCCAGGGGCTTAAAGGCAACTGTCATGGGGGGAGACCGGACGGGGCGGCCCTACCGGGCGAGGGCCCCGTCCGGCCGCGCCGGGGCAAACGATCCCAGGGCGAAGTAGGGTGCCAGGCTGGTCAGCTCGGTGCGCAGCTCGAGGGTCAGCATCTGGGCCAGGAAGTGCAGCAGCACCAATGCGTTGCGGCCCGCCTCCCGGTCGCCCACCGACTTGATCCGCGCCAGGATGCCGGCGTTGACCGTCTGGACCCGGCGGTAGTGGATCTCCAGCTTCTTGAGATCCAGATCCGGCCGCCGGCCGCGGCGCCAGGCAAAGTACTCCTGCAACAAGTAAATGGCCGCGACCCGGGCCGCCGTCTCCTCGACGCTGGCAAAGGGCAGGTGGTAGCGGGCCACCGGCCGGAGAAAGCCCATGACCGGGCAGTCCGAGGTGGCCATGATCACGCCGAAGATGGAGTAGAGCCCCTCCTGCAGGGAGGTGTTCTTGCTGTAGCTGCGCTCCGGTACCCGGCACTTGACCCGACAGGTGCCGCTGGAGGGGGTATCCCGGAAGGCCTCCAGGAGGGAGGCCAGGTTGACGGCAATGGGGCAGTGGCTGGTTTCAGCCGGATCCAAGGAGCAGCAGCCGCACTGGTGGACGGCCAGCTCGGTCCAGGCAGGCGGCGGGCTGACGCTCGGCATGCGGAGGGCGGTGGTGGCGCCGTCGAAGGTGAGGTCGAAACGGCAATCCCGCTTCCGCTCCGGCAGATGGAAGTCGTAGCGAATATGGTAAAGCGGGGCCCGGGGCGCCAGCATCGGTCTCTCCTCGCAGGCCATGGACCCTCCTGGCGAGAAGGGGGCCTGCGGTCACAGGGCAATGAGCTATCTCTAGCAGATTGCTCGCGGCTTGCCAAGGGGCGAGGAGCCGCCCCCGGCCACGCGCTTCCTTGCCGGGCTTTTGCGGCTGTGCTAGGATGGGGAGCCTTGTCCGCCGGCGCCCAAGCGGCAGGAGCCGCCGTCGCCGGCGTCCCGGAGGAGCGTGTCCAGACGCATCGTCAAGGTCATCTACCAGACCTTTCTTCCCCACCAGGGGCGGTATCCCCGCCTGGCCGGCCAGGCCCGCATCCTGGCCGAGGCCGGCTTTGCCGTGACCGTCCTGGCCTGTGACCGGGACGGACACCATCCGAAGCGGGAGGAGCGAGACGGCATCGAGATCATCCGCATCCCGGTCCCCACCGGCGAGATGCGCGGGCCGCTGGCCCAGCTCCTGCCCCTGCTGCGCTTCTGGCGCCAGGCCCTGGCCTGGCTGCGCCGCCACCCGTACGACCTTCTCCACTGCCACAACCTCGATATCCTGCCTCTGGGGGTGCTGGCCCGCCGCGCCCTGGGCCGGCCGGTGCTCTACGAGGCCCACGAGCCCAACTACTACGCCCTGTGGCCGGAGCGCTGGGCCTTTGCCCTCAAGCTGGTCACCGCCATCGAGCACCGCCTGATCCGCGCGGTGGACGGGGTGAGCGTCACCAACGATTATCAGGTGGACAAGTGCCGCCAATTGGGCGCCCGCCGGGTGCTCCTGGCCGGGAACTACCCCCTGCCCCACCTGCGGGTGGCCGCCATTCCCGAAGAGAAGTGGAGCCGCGCCGCCGTGACCTTCGGCCGGCTGGGCACCATCTACCCGGACACCGGCTTCGAGGCCAGCTTCGCCGCCCTGACCCAGGTGCTGGAACGTCACCCGGCGACGCGCTTCCTGGTGGGGGGCCGGGTGGTGGACCGCTACCAGGAGGCCTTCAGCCGGCTGGTGGCGCCGGTCCGGGAGGCGGTGCAGCTCGCCGGCGCCTATCCGGCCGAGCAGATGCCCGATCTCTACCGGGCCATCGATGTCTCCCTTCTCATCTATCCCCGGAGCCCCTGGTTCCGGAACATCACCCCGAGAAAGTACTTCGACTCCCTGGCCAACGGCGTGCCGGTGATCATGACCGACATCGGCGGCCTGGGCCGGGTGATCCGGGAGCGGCAGTGCGGCCTGGTGGTGGATGACCAGGATCCGGCCGCCATCGCCGCGGCCATGGCGACTCTCATCACCAACCCGGCCTTGCGGCGGCGGCTGGCCGACAACGCCCTGGCGCTGGCGGCCACCGACTACGACTGGGCGCGGATGGCCCGGGCCTACGTGGCCCTCCAGGAGGAGATCCTGGCGGCAGCCGGCAGGGGCAAGGGGCAATGAAGAACCGGGTCTTCGTCTTCGGCATCGACGGCGGCACCTTCAGCGTCATCCGGCCGGCGGTGGCTGCCGGCCGCCTGCCGGTGCTGGGCCGCCTCTTAGCCGAGGGCGCCCACGGTGACCTCGAGTCCACCGTTCAGCCCATCACCCCCATGGCGTGGTCCAGCTTCGCCACCGGGGTCAATGCCGGCAAGCACGGCATCTTCGACTTCGCTCGTCTGGAGGGCGGCCGGCCGCGGCTGAACACCGCCGGCGACCGGGCGGCGCCGGCGGTCTGGAGCCTGCTGTCCGCCGCCGGCCGGCCGGCCACGGTGGTCAACGTCCCCTTCACCTACCCGCCGGAGGAGATCCACGGGATCATGATCCCGGGCTTCGACGCCCCCAGGGTGGAGCGGGCCATCTTCCATCCGGAGGCCCTTTACGACGAGCTGACCGCCCGCTTCGGCCCCTACCGGCTGGACTGGACCTTCCCCATCGGCCAGCGGCTGGATCTGGAGCGCTATCTGCAGACGATCCGCGACACGGTGCGCCACCGGGGCGACACCGGGCTCTATCTTCTGGACCGCCAGCCCTGGGACCTCTTTGTCATTGTCTTTACCTCCACGGACCACGCCCAACACGTCTTCTGGCAGCACCCCGAGGGCCAGGCCATCATCGAAGGGGTTTACGCCGAGGTGGACCGCCAGCTGGGCCGCTTTCTGGCAGCACTACCGCCGGACGTCACGGTCCTGGTCATGTCCGACCACGGCGCCGGCCCGATCCGCCACCTGGTCTACCTGGACAACTGGCTGGCCCGGGAGGGCTTCCTGGCCCGGCCAGCGGCCGCCGGCGCCGGCAGCCTGGCCCGCCGCGCCAAGTCCGCCCTGCGCCGTCTGCTGCCTACCGGGCTGCGCAAGGCCCTGCGGGCCGGGCTTCCTGGCGTGAAGAACCGTCTTGACCGCGCCATCCTCCGCTCCGGGGTCGACTGGTCACAAACCCGGGCCTATGCCAGCGGCATGTACGGCAACATCCGCCTGAACCTCCAGGGCCGGGAGCCCGAAGGCATCGTCCCACCGGCCGACTATGATCGGGTCTGCCGGGAGATCATGGACCGGCTCGCCACCCTCACCGACCCGGCCAGCGGCCAGCCCCTGGTGGCGGCGGTACGGCGCCGGCACGAGCTCTACCACGGCCCCTGCCTGGACCAGGCGCCGGATCTGGTCATCGTCTGGCAGGATTATGCCTGCTTCACCAAGAAGGGCATTGATCAGGGGGAGACGATCTTCGGCGATCGTCTGATGGTGGACGCCTCGGACTATCCCCACACCGGCACCCACCGGCTGGAGGGGATCTTCCTGGCCCATGGCCCGGGCGTGGCGCCCCAGGCCGGGGTCCAGGCCCGGATCATTGATCTCGCCCCCACCATCCTCGCCCTCCTGGGCGAGCCGGTGCCGGCCCACATGGACGGCCGGGTGCTGGCCGAGGTCTTTCCCCAACTGGCGGGTGCGCTACCGGCCGCAAGCGGCGGGGCTGCCGGCCAGGGTCCGGCCCTCAAAAAGGGGGCCGCGGTGACTCCCGAAGAGAAGGAGGCGCTCATCGAGCGCCTCAAGAGCCTGGGCTATATCGAGGAGGGGTAGGCAGATGCACGGTGCTGTCGCTTCGTTCCTG
Source organism: Thermodesulfobacteriota bacterium (assembly GCA_040755095.1). NCBI lineage: Bacteria > Pseudomonadati > Thermodesulfobacteriota > Thermodesulfobacteriota bacterium. The sequence continues at coordinate 5,567 of JBFMBH010000133.1, read as the reverse complement.
GCCGCTTTGGCTCTGGCGGCGCTGTTGGACCTGGCCCCGGCGGAGGCGAGTTGGCGGGGTGGCTTTGGCCCGTACGGCGGCGACCGCAAGGCCGTGGTGGTGGACCCCCACGACTCCTCCCTCCTCTATACGGACTCGGCGGATGAGGCCGGGGTCTGGACCTCCCGGGATGCCGGCGGCGGCTGGCAGTCCACCGCCTTGACCTTCGGCGATTCGGTGGTCGCGGTGCTGGATCTGGGGGACCGCAGCCGGGTGGTGGCAGGCCTCAGCGGCCGGGCCGCCGGCCTGTTCTGGTCCGAGGACGCCGGCGCCACCTGGACAGCGGTGGCCGAGCTCCAGGGCCAGGATGTCCTGCTCCTGGCTGCCGACCCGTATCGCGGCGACCATTGCCTGGCGGTGGTGCGACCGTCGGCCACGGAGCCCCACGATTTCTTCCGCACCACGGATGGCGGCGCCACGTGGCAGGCCCTGGATCCAGGGGTCGAGACCGTGATTGGCGAGCCCTTCACCAATGGTGATGTGGCCTTCGACCCCGATCAGCCGGACCTCCTGTACCTGGCCGTGAACGCCTACCCATTCAAGGTCTCCTGATCCGCACCCTGGAGCCGTAAGTTCATGC